>CAZYCJ010000099.1:0-6381 GCA_964645495.1 uncultured Muribaculaceae bacterium | reverse complement strand
AGATGCAGTGGTTAGCGATCAGGGTCACTTACGGCAGGGAACTGAAGTTCCAGAAGGTGTTGGAAGATGCGGGTTTCCGCACCTTTGTCGCCATGCGTAAGAAGAAGGTGGAGAAGGGTGGGAAATCCACTGTCCAGATTGTTCCTGCAGTATCAAACCTTTGTTTCGTCTATTCCGACAGGGTGGAGCTTCAACTTTTCCTCCAGTCATTGGGCGAAGGATGTCCCGCACGTCTGATCTGGGACCGTGCGACCGGAGCCCCGATTGTCGTTCCCGACAAGGCAATGGAAGATTTCATTCAGATCAGTCTTGTCATGTCAGATGATGTGCTCTACCTGAATAAGCTGTCCGCCAAGCTCAGAGCCGGGCAGAAGGTACGTGTCATCGATGGACCTTTCAAGGGGGTGGAAGGTGTAATCGTCAGAGTAAGACGTTCACGTCGTGTCGTTGTAGAACTCCCTGAGATGTTGGCCATTGCAACTACTTACATCAGCCCGAAAGATATTGAACTTCTTTGACCCTGCCTTCCTCCATTCTCAAGTTTTTTCGGGGGGGGGTAAATATCCTCAAAATAGCTTTTGTTTCATGAAAATAGTGCCTATATTTGCTTAGAATTTGTGGACATATATATGCTGAATTGTCAACAGCTGCTGGATAGCGCGTGTCGATTTGGCCTGAAGCAAGGCTGTTTTGAAGATGCTTGTGCCGCTCGGAAAGAGATTCTTCCGTGTGTCCTTAAGTCTTGTCTGACCGGTGCTTCAATGCCCTTTAAGGAGTGTATAGAAAAAATATTAATTGATCTAACCGCTTGATACACATGGATTTTATAGAAAAGGCCGTATCCCGTTTTCATCTTGACCGATTCTTCAGTTCGAAGCTGGTTCTTGCAATAGACCTGATCGTGTCTTTGTGCTCATCAGTATTCACACTGATGTTTGCCCGCTTCCTCTTGTCTGAGCATGGACTGACATCTTCGTTTATACTCACATGGCTCGTTTTCTCGGTGGTATTCTCACTTCTGTACTTCTACCTCCTGAAGACCTACCGTACGATCATCCGCCATACAACCCTGAAGGAGTTCGCAAAAATCTGTGTCGCTTCCTTCTGCAAGTCCGTATGTGTCGGTCTTGTGATGTATCTGTTGTTTTCAGTTGACACATACTATGCTGTCCTGATCACTCTTGATATGACCGTGACAATCGTCATGCTTCTCCTGATCCGTGTGGCCATGATCATTGCCTATGATGCCCTCCGTGAGAAGGTCATATCTTCCCGCAAACGTGTAAATGTCATGGTCTATGGTGTCGATGACAAGTCGGTTGCAACCGTGAAGCGTCTGGCGAACTCATCTCACTACAACATCGTGGGCTACCTTAATTTCGGTCGCAGACTTCGTGGGCAGAACATTGACGGTGTAAAGATCTTCTATTTTGAGAAACCGTCTGACCTTGTCCTTTTCCGTGAGCGTTTCTTTGTTGATGCCATTCTCTTCCCTCGTGAAAGCGATGTAAAACGTGAATCAAATCGCCTCATGGAATATTGTCATGAACCGGGAATCAAGGTTCTTGTGGCTCCTTCCATTGACGAGGTGATTGACGGCCGCATCATGAAATCATCAATCCGCGAAGTCCAGATTGATGACCTGCTTGGAAGAGATGAAATACGGATCTCGATGGACCGCATCATGGAGAACTTCAATGGCAAGACGGTCATGGTGACAGGAGCTGCCGGTTCGATAGGTTCTGAACTGTGCCGTCAGCTGGCCGGTTTCGGCCCGAGCCGTCTGATCCTCTTCGACAATGCAGAGACTCCGATGCACAACCTTCGTCTGGAACTTGAGGAGCGTTTCCCGTCTCTGAACTTCGTACCCGTTATCGGTGACGTCCGCCAGCTGCCACGTCTGGACTTTGTGTTCCGCACCTACCGTCCGCAGGTGGTCTTCCATGCGGCTGCCTACAAGCATGTGCCTCTGATGGAAGAGAATCCTTGTGAGGCAGTCCGCGTCAATGTGGCCGGTTCAAGAAATGTTGCCGACAAATGCGTGGAGTACGATGTGGAGAAGATGGTGATGATTTCCACAGACAAGGCTGTCAACCCGACCAATATCATGGGCTGCACCAAGCGCCTTGCAGAAATATATGTCCAGTCGCTCGGCCTTGCAATGGAGAGGAAAGAGGTCAAAGGCAGGACCAAGTTCGTCACCACCCGATTCGGCAATGTGCTGGGCAGCAACGGCTCAGTGATACCGCGGTTCCGTGAGCAGATTGCAAAGGGAGGGCCGGTGACTGTCACCCATCCGGAGATCACCCGTTTCTTCATGACTATTCCTGAGGCCTGCCGTCTGGTGATGGAAGCTGCAACCATGTCCACCGGCAACCAGATATACGTGTTCGACATGGGTGAAAGCGTCAAGATAGACAATCTTGCAAGAAGAATGATTACCCTTGCGGGCTTTGTCCCTGACAGGGACATTGCCATCGAATACACCGGTCTCCGGCCCGGCGAGAAGCTATACGAGGAAGTCCTCTCGAACAGCGAGAACACCGACCCTACCAGCCACGACCGAATCCGTGTCGCAAAGGTCAGGGAGTACGGATACAACGATGCATGCAAGGTTATGACCGAGCTTGAACAGCTGGCCCTACAGGTCAACATAGATCATATGGTGATTCTGATGAAACGCACCGTCCCGGAGTTCCTGTCCAAGAACTCGCGGTTCGAAAAGTTCGACATACACAAAGATGAAATAATACAAAAAGAAAATCAATAAGAATGACAAAAAGAAATTTAATCACATCATTCATCGTTTCATGCGCCCTTGCCCTGGCTTCCCTGCCGGCAGGGGCACAGATGTCTGATGATGCCGTGATCTCTTACGTAAAAGGAGGCATGGCTTCGGGTAAGTCCCAGAATGACATGGCAAAGGAATTGGCTGCTCGTGGAGTGACAAAAGAACAGGCCGAGCGAATCAAGGCCTTGTACGAGGAAGAACAGGCTGCTCAGACTGAAGCATCAAAAGTTGCCGGAGTGCAGGAGTATCAGAGACGTATCAGCGATGGCTCGCTTGAAACAACTGCCGGAGATATCGATGCAGTATCGACAGAATTGGGTGAGAATGGTGCGAAAAGAGTATATGGCCGCAATATATTCACCTCAAGGAATCTTACTTTCGCCCCGAGTGCCAATCTTCCTACTCCGGTGAATTATGTCCTTGGCCCCGGTGATGAAGTGATCATTGATATCTGGGGCACAAACGAGGTGTCCATCCGCAGGACGATATCTCCTGACGGCACCATCAATATCCCTGATATAGGCATGGTGAGTCTCAACGGCATGACCATCCGTGAAGCTGATGCCTACATGAAGCGCAAACTCGGCCAGATCTATTCTGTAGATGGAGACAATGCAAAGTCGGAGATAAAGCTGACCCTCGGCAACATCAGAACCATTCAGGTGAACATGATGGGTGAGGTCGCCAACCCTGGAACATACTACCTTTCATCCCTCTCCAACATCTACCATGCACTTCATAGGGCTGGTGGTGTGAACTCTCTCGGTTCGCTTCGTGAAATACAGCTCATACGTAAAGGAAAGGTTGTTGCCACAGTGGATATATATGACTTCATCCGTGACGGAAAGATGGATGATACCATTCTGGAGGAGGGCGACATCATCAACGTCCCAGCCTATGACATCATTGTCGATATCGCCGGTAATGTAAGGCGTCCAATGTCATACGAGCTCAAGGGTGGTGAGACTGTTGCAGACCTCATCAAATATGCTTCAGGATTCACAGGTGATGCCTACACAAAGAACATAAGAATGATCCGCAGAAATGGATCAGAGTATCAGATATTCACCATTGAAGAGCCTGAATATGATAGCTTCGTACTGATTGAGGGTGATGCCCTTTCGGTCGGAGCTATGCTTGACAGGTTTGAGAACAGGGTAGAAATAAAGGGAGCAGTCTATCGTCCGGGCACATATGAGCTGTGTGATGACATCAATTCCGTTCTGGAGCTTGTTAACAAGGCGGAAGGTGTCAAAGGCGATGCTTTCACCAACCGTGCCCTTATTACACGAGAGCGCGATGACCTCACCCTTGAGACCATTTCGGTTGACCTTGGAGCAATCATGTCAGGTTCAGCACCGGATGTGGAACTCCTGAAGAACGACATCCTCTATATTCCGAGCATCCACGATTTGAACGACATCGGAAATATCACTGTGATGGGAGAGGTTGCTCGTCCGGGCAGTTTCGTCTTTGCAGAGAATACCACCATTGAGGATGCCATCATGATGGCTGGAGGTCTTCTTGAAAGCGCATCTACTGTTAAGATCGACATCAGCAGGAGAATTAAGAACCCATCCAGCACTGAACAGAATGAGACAATTAGTGATGTGTTCTCTTTCTCGTTCAAGGATGGCTATGTACTGGACGGTGACCCTGGTTTCGTGCTTCAACCGTATGACCATATCATGGTCAGAAAGAGTCCTGGATATGAGACGCAGAAACTTGTGAGAGTGACCGGAGAGGTTGTCTTCCCAGGTGAATACACAATGACCAAGAAGACGGAGCGTCTGAGCGACCTCGTTGAGAAATCCGGCGGCCTGACTCAGTGGGCTTATGTCAGAGGTGCTCGTCTGCAGCGCAGAATCATCGGAGAGGAGAGGACAAGAATGCAGACCACCCTCGAGATTCTTGACTCTGCAAGAGACAGCATCAATATTGACAGATTGGATTTAGGTACCACATATTTTGTCGGTATCGACCTTGGGGCAGCTTTGGCTAACCCGGGTAGTGACGCTGACCTTGTACTGAGAGAAGGTGATGTGCTCGGAGTGCCGGAATATATCAACACCGTGAAGATTTCCGGCAACGTCATGTATCCGAACACAGTGACTTACAACCCGAATATGACAGTGAAGGACTATATCACTCAGGCAGGAGGTTATGGCTACCGCTCGAAGAAGAGCAAGGTGTATGTGATCTATCTTAATGGAACGGTGGACAGAGCCAGGAGAGGCAGCAAGAATGTAGTTGAGCCCGGATGTGAGATTGTGATTCCTCAGAAGAGGACACGTGACGGTGAGATTCTTCCGCAAATTTTGAGCATATCCACAACAGCCGCCTCACTTGCTACAATGATTGCAACAATCGGTAATTTAATAAAGTAGAAGACCATGCAGGAAAACCAGAATATACAATACCATCAGGACGAAGAGCAGGAGATTGACATCATGGAGTTGATCTCCAAGCTCTGGAAGCGAAAGTCGATGATAATCAAATGGTGTGTCGGTGGAGCTATCCTCGGCCTGATCATCGGATTCAGCATCCCTAAGACATACACAGCAGGAGTGTCCTTGGCTCCGGAAGTGCAGCAGAAGACCGGAAGTGGAGTAAGCAGCATCGCATCCATGATGGGAGTCAACCTTAACAACAGTGTTGATGCTATCAATGCCGAGTTGTTCCCCGATGTCGTCCACTCGACACCTTTCATCGTAGAGCTTCTCGACCTTCCTGTCACCTTCGAGAGGAAGGACAGTGTGATAACCACCGACCTTCTCGACTACATGCTTGAATATCAGAAGAGCCCGTGGTGGAGTTATGTCATCAGTGCGCCTTTCAAGGCTCTTGGATGGTGCATAGACCTTGTCACTCCGGGTAAGAAGGAAGAAGAGGAAGTTCTTCCTCCTTCAGGACAGCTGGATCCGACCAACCTTCCTAAGAAGGTGAGGGGAGTGGTGAAGTTCTTCTCAGAGAACATCATCGTCAATGTTGACAAGAAGTCACTCAAGACTGACATCTCACTCGAACTACAGGATCCTCAGGTCGTTTACGTTGTTGTGAATGCAGTTGTGGAGAACCTTAAGCAGTATATGACAGACTACCGTTCATCCAAGTCCCGTCAGGATGTGGAGAATCTCACTGTGATCTGTGAGCAGAGACAGAAGGATTACTACAATGCTCAACAGACCTATGCAAACTACATAGACTCCAATAAGAGCGTGATTCTTCAGAGTGCACAGGCAGAAAGGGAACGCCTCCAGCAGGAGATGAACCTTGCATATCAGGTGTACTCGCAGGTAGCAACCCAGTTGGAAGGAGCGCGCATTCAGGCCGAGCAGGACAAGCCGGTGTTTGTCGTAGTACAGCCGCCGGTGGTACCTATACGTAAAACTGCCCCGAGCAAGGCGAAGATGCTCGTGATCTGGGCCTTCCTTGCAACCTGCTGCTCGGGAGCATGGGTTCTCTTCGGAGAAGACTGGTGGAAAAAACTAAAGGAAAACCTTTAACACATAGATATCTTATGAAAGGAATCGT
The DNA here is from genome assembly GCA_964645495.1 of uncultured Muribaculaceae bacterium. Lineage (GTDB taxonomy): Bacteria > Bacteroidota > Bacteroidia > Bacteroidales > UBA932 > Cryptobacteroides. Next base: position 56 of record CAZYCJ010000099.1, on the reverse strand, counting down.
CCTTGCCGGTGGTTCAGGCACACGCCTTTACCCCATCACCAAAGGAATCAGCAAGC
>CAZYCJ010000098.1:0-6400 GCA_964645495.1 uncultured Muribaculaceae bacterium | reverse complement strand
TATTTCATCAATTTATAGATTTCAGAAACTTTGCAGAATCCGCGGCGCATGAAATACTCGTGTGCCGAGTGATTGTTCAGACCGGACTCAAGGTATACATCTGCAACACCTCTGGAACCTAACCATTCAAGTGCCTTGTTGAACAAGGCCGTACCTATACCTTTCTGACGGCACTCCCCGCTCACCAGAAGGTCACAAAGCATTCCGAATGGCTCCGCACCGTCTTCAGTAATGGTCGCGACACAGAAACCGGCAATATTTCCGTCGGAAGTGACAGCCTTATACACGACAGAATCAGGACATTCAATATTTCCGTGGATATATTTGAGCCAGATGTTACGGGCGAACGGAGAGACCTCCGCCACCATATTTCCATTCACAAGCCGGCCTGAACCTACCCCCATCTGCATCTCCCCATGAGAGATATACTCCGGATGGGATGTTATATGATCGAGAAAGATGTCTGCCAGAACAGTCTCATCTGAAACTGTAGCGACTGAAATGTTAAATTCGTTCATGATTATTGCAATCTGTTTTTCTTTTTTCTTCGACGCATTTTGAAGTAAGGTTGTATATACTTCTTTATCAGCAAGGTAAAACCAAAGAATATAACAACGGCAATTGCAGCAATCAGTACTGCAGCCACCATTGTATTCCATGGACCGTCTATGTGTAAGAGTTCGGAAGCAAAATCAAACCTTGAGTCCTGAAAAAGAAGTTCACAACCAGCCATGATGGACATTGCGAGAAGTACACCATTGAGCAAATGATCAGACTTGACTGCCCTATGGTCACTGATATTCTGAATATTATCATTCAGCATATCAGAAATTTCACGCACGCTTTGAAGATCGTGTTCCAGATTCAGACGTTTCATGGTTCTGTCATACATGACACGATGGGAAGCAAACCTTGCATATTTCACTATATCCAACTGCAGCAACTGCCTTGATACATCCAGCATGAAATCGGAATTCTTTCCGGACAGATCCTCCTCCGTGTCTCCACGCTTGAATTCGAGAGCAAGTTCAATCATCTTTTCCTTCATCATGCTTACGATATGCTTCTTGGCAAGGACAAACTGAAGGATGAGCAGGAATTCAGGCCAGGCCACATGGTATTTGTCCCTGTTTGCAAGCACTGACTTCCAATCCACTCCGGGACTCTCGCTGCCACGACGTCCGTATGTACCGATGACGACCGCCATATGACTTCCGACAAGCACGAGGTCGTCAGAATCGATTGCAATGCTGTCTCCGCACACATCCGCATATGCTTCGTCCTCCCTATACGGCCACTCACAAGGATATAAGGTCATCAGACCGATAAGTTCTGCCTTATGGTGTTCCTTTATATGTCGGACCATCTCAGCCTCAGTCAGTTTTTCCGGGCGTCCCCTTGAGAAAAGGTTATATTCTGTAGGGTCATCTTCATCCGTCTCCACATGCTTCACTGTCTCCCAGATGTCCACCATTGCATAATGGTTGTCATTTTCCACAGAATATCTGTCATGCTTGTTTACATCAGGAGTATCCTGCTTATCTTCCTTCAGTTTCGCCTCTTCTTCATCCATCTGCTCACGAGTCGTCTTTTCAGAATATGCCGTATGGTGTTTGTAGAGGTATTTCTTATATCTCATCAGAATTTCGTCAAAGACTCTGCCCGGTCCTTCCAAAGGCACATCCTTATGGTCCTTTTCATTCTCGATTATATCGCCATCTTTATCAAGCCAGAATTTCTTGGCAACGAACCGTTTCTTGAGATTTATATCACCATCCCCATTGTCTTCAGCAGTCCAATACTCCGCACTCAGGAAAGATGACACAAGAGCAATTATATGGTCCGTGGAAGCATCGCATTCGCTCGGCTTGCCTTCTTCATATCGGTCCAACGGGTCAAGAATACAGGCGTTCTTTCCATTGAAATAAAACTTGTATGCGACTGAAACCGTGTTTCCGAAGAACAGAGAAACTTCGACATTCACATGTCCTTCCAAGTCTACAGGAGAAAAGTCATATTCACCGTTTGTATCCTTCTTTGAACGGATAGGCATATGGAAATCAAATCCGTTCATGGCGAAACGGCAGACGCTGTCATCATTGAAGATTCTTACAGGACTGACAGTCTCAGACACAGGAGCGGACTTCACGATCATCGGACGTTCCAGTCGCTGTTTACGAGAAAACGGCTTATGATAATCCAGATGACGCAACTGGTCATTGTCTTTCTGTGACACAAACATCATCTTCTCAATACGCTGGTCCATATAGATCAAGGGGTCGGACACAGTCGGTGTCTTCTCTTTTTTCGTATCCTTCCCCTCGGCTGGCTTTTCATCCGCTTTCACCGGAAGATATAACTCCAGCATGTCCGGCAAAGAAAAGGTATGGAGAAACACTACTGAAAATCCCGGATAGGCAAGGCCGTGAGTAGTGATGGCCGGCTCATCTTCCGGCCTGACATAGGTTTTAAACTCAAGTTCTGGTTTTTTATCGTCCATATCTGTTTAAGATTAGATGATGCAATATTAAGCATTTTCCAGCAGATTTCACCACACAAACAGATATTTCATAACTTATTAAACATATTATAAAACAGATTTTTGTGTTACCGGTAAAATTTCTTTATATTTGCATGATTAACTAACTAAACCCTACAACCAAATGAGTCCTGAAGTCATCGCGCACCTTGATACGATCAAGGTCAACATGAACGAGGCGGGCATGAACGCCATCAACATCGTACTTGCATTCGTGATGTTCGGTGTGGCGCTCGGCATCAAGCCGAAGACATTCGTTGATATATTCAAGAAACCTCAGTCTGTATTTCTCGGCATCATCTGCCAGATGATTCTTCTTCCCGGTCTGACCTTCCTTCTCACCATTACTTTCAAGAACTGGCTCTCTCCGATGATTGCTCTTGGAATGATCCTGGTTGCTTCATGTCCCGGAGGAAACATATCGAACTTCATCACTTCCCTCTCAAGAGGGAATACGGAACTTTCGGTTTCGCTCACAGCCATAAACACGGCACTCTGCATCTTCACCACCCCTCTCAACTTCTCTTTCTGGGGCGGTCTGTACCTCAAATTCGCAGAGAAGAGGATGCTTCTCCCGGAACTCGAGATTCCGTTCTGGGAAATATTCAAGACCATCGTGATACTCCTCGGTATTCCGCTTGTTCTCGGAATGCTCTGCTCGCAGTATCTCCCTAAGGTGGCTCAGAAACTCAAGAAGCCGATGCAGTATCTCTCTGTAGCGTTCTTCATCCTGATGGTTGTCCTCACATTCGGCAACAACATCGACGCCTTCATGAAGTGCATCAGATACATTTTCCTGATAGTACTTGTACACAATCTCCTTGCCCTCGGCATCGGTTTCGGAACGGGTACCTTGTTCAAGGTTCCGTATAAGGACAGACGTACGATCACTATCGAAACCGGTATCCAGAACTCAGGTCTCGGACTCGTCCTTCTCTTCAACCCGGCCATCTTCGACCCTGTCATCTGGTCAAACAACGGCGGAATGGTCGTGATCACCGCATGGTGGGGCGTATGGCATATCGTCTCAGGACTCACCCTTGCATATGCATGGAGACTTAGAGGAAGAAGAGAACCTGGTGAAGAATAATCGACATGGCAAGAACCAAGATATACGAAAAGGATTTCGGCTACGACTGTCTTAAACCGATCGTAGACTGGCATATCAGACATAGTTACCGCAAATTCGAAGTGAACGGCTATGACAACGTCCCGACCGACGGTGCTGTGATATTCGCAGCCAACCATAGCAACACACTCATGGACGCTCTCGTCATCCTTCGCGCCAACAAATGTACGACGGTGTTCGGAGCCCGCGCAGATCTTTTTAACAATCCGATGATCGGAAAGATCATGTCCTTCCTACGCATCCTGCCTATGGTACGTCAGAGAGACGGACTCCGAAATGTCTTGAAAAACAATGACACTCAGGAAATCATCGTAGAGACCATCGGAGACAAGGTAGGTTTCTGCATTTTCCCGGAAGGCAGACACAGACCGGAAAAGTCCCTCCTTCCTCTCGGAAAAGGCGTGTTCCGCGCTGCACTCGCAGCAAATGCCGAATTCGGAGACCGCATGCCTGTATATATCGTCCCCGTAGGTATAGATTACGGAGACTTCTTCCGCTATCGCAGCACCGTGCTCGTAAACTACGGCAAGCCGTTGAATGTGACCGGACTCGTCAAGGATTCCGATACGGACAACGAGGCCCAGGTCATGGACCATATGCGTAAGGAACTGGCGGGCAAGATGTCGGAATTGTTCTCATATATACCTGACGGCGAAAACCTCAAGGAGAAATGGGCCCTGACAAAGATGCTCGCCGCAAAGGACGGAAGGGGTTACGGTGGATTCGGCACAAGCCTTTATAAAGGTATGCTCGAGAACCGTGCCATCATCGCGGGAATCGAAAAGGCATGCGCTGAACATCCTGAGGAAATGTCGGAAATTCTTGCTGATGTCGCACAATTCGACAAGTACAGAAAGAAGGACGGTATCTCGATATACTCATTCCGCAAAGGAAACACAGTCCTTGACAATATAGGGAAAGGCTTCGCAGCCCTGATCGGACTTCCGTATTTCATCTTCAGCGCTATCGTAAGCCTGCCGCAGTGGCTTTTATATGCCATCATCAGGAAGGGAATCAAGGACAGAGCCTTCCACAACACCGTGGGCTTCGGAGTAAAACTGGCAGGAAACATCATATTCGGACTCATATACACGATTCTTGCCTTCTGCCTTGCTCCATGGTGGCTTGCACTGATTCTCCTCGCATTGGCAGTTCCGTCATACAGCATGTTCTTCGACTACATCGAAGGCTGCCGCAGATGGTTCTCCGACATCAAGGTACACAGATGCAAGAAACTCAGGAAGTCATACAAGAAGATCACAAAAGAGTACTATAACCTTAAATAAACAGATCATGAAAAGAACATTCATCACTGCACTTGCAGCCATGATGCTCTGCATCCCCTCTTTCGCAGAAGAAAACACTTCTGCCGGAAACGAGGTAAAGACCGAAAAGACAAAGAAGAAAAAGGAAGTGACCTATAATGAACAGGGAGAAATCATCAAGACCGGACTTAATTACGGCCCTCTCCCGGTAGTTGCATTTGACGCCGATAGAGGATTCCAGTTAGGAGCACTCCTGAACATCTACAATTTCGGAGACGGAAGCACTTATCCTAATCCCAAGTCATGGTGGTACATAGAGGCTTCCGCATACACAAGAGGTACATGGAACCTTTATCTCAACTACGACAACAATGAGATATGGAACAACACCCGTCTGTCTGTATGCACCAACTATAGCAACGAGTCCGCTCTCGACTTCTACGGCTTCAACGGATATCAGAGCATCTACACATATGCACTGGACGACTTCTTCAAGAACAATCCTGACGAATTCACATTCGACACTTCCGAGAAGAAGGGACAGAAGGCAGAGACCAAATTCGACAACGGAAACGGAAAAGCCCCGAAGGGCTTCTACCGCTATAGCAGACAGTCATTCAGAGCCAAGGCAGACCTGACAGGAAAGATTGCGAAAAACTTCTTCTGGGAGGCGGGATACACTTTCTACTGGCTCAACCACAAGGAATTCACACCCAAAGGATACACTCCCGCAGACGGTTCTCTCTACCAACTTTACAAGGACTGGGGCATCCTGAACGACACCGGTGCAAACCAGTTCGTATCAGCGATCAAGGCAGGCCTGATGTATGATTCACGCAACATTCAGAACAATCCTACCAAGGGTATCTGGGCAGAGGCTCATGCAATCGTAGCGCCTAAATGGCTCGGATCTTCAATGGATTCTTACAAGATCTCTGCGACTTTCCGTCAGTATGTGCCACTCGGAACCGATAAAGTGGTCTTCGCATACAGACTTGCATATCAGGGTTTCCTCGGAAAGAACACGCCATGGTACCTCATGCCGTTCTACTCCAACATGGGTTACACAAGAGATTATGATGCAATCGGCGGCTACAGGACTGTCCGAGGCCTGATGCTCGACAGGGTGCAGGGACTTCACACAGGATTCTACAACATCGAACTGCGCTACAGATTCGTCGACTTCAAACTGTGGAACCAGAACATCGCATTTGCTCTCAGCGGATTCACCGACGGTGCACATGTTTTCAAGGGCTATGACCTGACAAACAGAACCGGTGCAAAGCCAGAACTTTACAAGAAGTACATCGACACATCACGTAAAGACGGTCTCCATGCCTCAGCGGGTGCAGGTCTGCGCTTCATCATGAACCAGAACTTCATCGTAGCGTTCGAATACGCACGCTGCTTCAACAAGCAGGACGGAAACGGTGCATTCTACATCAACACCGGATTCCTCTTCTAAAT
>CAZYCJ010000097.1:0-6441 GCA_964645495.1 uncultured Muribaculaceae bacterium | reverse complement strand
ACTTTCTCAGCCGACCACGTAGGTTCGGCAAGAGCCTTCTTGTATCCACAATGGAAGCCTATTTCAAGGGTAAGAAAGAGTTGTTCGAGGGACTGGCGATGGAGCAGTTGGAAAAGGACTGGACTGAATATCCTGTTTTGCATCTGGATCTGAACGGCAGCAAATATATGTATCCTGAGGATCTGATTGCCGTATTAACCCGACATCTGGATAACTGGGAGAAAGAATATGGAATAATCTCCCGATATAGCGATTTAGAGTCGAGATTCGTTGATATTATTGACACAGTCTGCGAAAAGACCGGCAGACAGGTGGTTGTCTTGATAGATGAGTATGATAAGCCGATTGTAAACAATCTCGGGAACGAAGTATTGGCTGACTACTATAGAAAGACTCTTCAGGGCTTTTACGGTGTAATCAAGTCAAAAGGCGAGCAGACTAAGTTCTGTTTCCTAACAGGTGTTTCCAAGATCGGAAAACTGAGTGTGTTTAGCACGCTTAATAATTTGACAGACATATCTCTCAATGCTGACTATGCAGATATATGTGGCATATCCGAAAATGAGTTGAAAGACTATTTTGATGGTAGTGTAGTTGAATTGGCAGCAGCACATTCATTGACTAAAGATGAATGTTATGCAAAACTGAAAAGGATGTATGACGGATATCATTTCTGCGAAAGCAGTGATGGAATGTATAATCCGTTCAGTATCCTGAACACTTTTTATGCTAACCAATTCAGAGAGTACTGGTTTGAGACAGGTACCCCGACATTGCTGGTTAATGTAATGAAGCAGACATCTTTCGATGTAACAACATTATCGGATCGTGTTGTGGTATCTACTGATGACTTGAATGGTATGCAAGATATCTTAAACCGCCCTGTTCCGTTGTTTTTCCAGACTGGATATCTTACAATCAAGGATTATGATAAAGAATTTCAGGAGTTTACACTAGGTTTTCCTAATGATGAGGTAAAGAACGGATTCTTGAGATTCATCTATTCATACTATGTTCCTGTAAATCCTGCAGAAGGTAATACAACAACCTCTAGAATGGCTCGTGCGCTCAGGGCAGGTAAACCGGATGAATTTATGAAAATACTGGATGCCATCTTCTCCGGTACCACTTATCAGATTGAAATCAATTCTGAAAGAAGCTTCCAACAAGCAATATACATCATAATGGAACTTCTTGGAGAATATGTAGAGGCAGAGCGTCATACAAGCAACGGAAGAATTGATATATTGCTTCAGACAAAGGATTATATCTACATCGTCGAGTTGAAGATTGACAACACCGCTGATGCGGCATTGCAGCAGATCGAGGAAAAGGGATATGCAAAACCGTTTGTGAATGACCCTAGAAAGATCTTCAAAATCGGCGTAAGTTTCTCTACCGAGAACAGACGGATCGAGGATTGGAAAGTTATTGAATAAGACAATCAGGCAGTGTTTACCGAATTACGGGAATGCTGCCTGATTGCTTATGCAGGATTAGAATCAGAAGGCCGGACCGTCATATTTGCAGTCTCGGAGGAACTGCTCGGTCTTTGTTTCCGAGGCATCAAGTGTTGCCATTATTGCTGTTGATACGATGCAGTCTTCGAGATTTTCGAGACATTCAGTGTAAGTCAAGTTATCTGACCATTCGTTTCCGTAGATAGAGATCATAAGGCTTCTTGCCTTGACGAGGAGTGCAGTCAGTTCCATTGCTCCGACTGGCACTGTTGGAGATGTTTTACACATAGTAGGATTAGTTAAGCATTAAATAAATCCTTTACCGGTAAAGCCTTGTTTCTATGTGCTAATTTAGTGAAAATCAATCAAATGTGCAATAGTAGGCGTTTTGATTGCATAATGGGCCAATAATCATCGGAAATTCCGATGATTTCACTCACAAAGCGAAAGAAAAGATTCAGGTATGGATACACCATCCATAATGAGTATCCATCAGGTAAGCGTGAGATTGATCCGGTTTGCCGTGATACAGGATTCCTCCTATAATGCCATAGGAACCGTCGGCATATCTCTCTTTGAACATTAAGGAATACGGTGCAAAATCATAATGGATTTCAATTTCGCAGGGACGATTGGGATTTGACTCCCAACTGCGTAATCTTTCAAAGCACGCATCAAGAGTCGTATCATTGATTGATTTTGCATAGTTGATAACTTTGTCATAGTGTTCTTGTCTGCACATTATTTTCATAGTAAATATGGATTAAATGATTATTTATTATGCGGCGAGGATGAGGTGGGAGTGCTGGTTGACGAGGGAGATGATTTCGTTGTGGTATGGGGTTTCCTGGTTGTGGGAGCCGTAGCATTGGAGGATCTGGCCGTCGGTAAGGGATAGTTCTATGGTTTCAAGTGGGGTGTCCGGGGTGTCGATGAGTCGGGCGGAGAGGATGAGGGAGTTCTTGCGATCGTAGTAGGTGTTGGTGAAGACGCAGTGATGGAGGGTGTCGCCTTCTTTCTTGTAGGCATCTATGCTGCTGAGGACTACTACTATGATGTTTGAGTTACGGAATGTGATATCGAAGTATTTGCTCTTGTTTTTGATAAACTCTTCTGCCTTCTTTTCCTGTTCAATGATTCTCTGGAGTTCTCTTTCTTTGGCTTGTTTCTCATATTCGCGTCTGCGTTCCTCATATTCTATCTCCATTCTCTTGCGTTTTCGCTTCATATAGAGATCGTGAGCTGCTGTAAAGTCTGCTGGGAACAGGTAATGAGGGTTGTTGATGTCTTTGCCGAAGTATGAGAGAAGATCGAGATAGTCAAACCATAAGCCGATATTTTTGACATTGTAGTCACGTTTTTTGAATTTGAGGATCTGTTTCCAGTATTTCTTGATGCGATAGCCGTCACTATGGAATCGTTTAATCATAGGCAGGTCCTTCTGCTTCCAGAGTGTTTCATATATGGGTTCACTCAAGAGGTATCTGATGACATCTACTTCACGGAAGCCTCTGAATGACTTTTTCAGTCCGTTTCTTTTTAGGGCCTTGCTGACCTGAATCTTTGGATATACCTGATAAGGAGAGATGTAATCATATTCTTTGTAGGTTTGTTTGACATTCAGTTCGCTTCTGAGATTGAAAGGGGTGTTGCTGTAGAACGAAAACATCAGCTTGTTCTTTGCCAGAATTACCTGACCGCCATTATCGCTGAACCAGTACTGCGATATTTCGTAGAAATCTCCGAGGTTGTGAACTTCGCCTAGTTTTATGTACCTGTCTATATAGAATATGCGGATGACTGTAAACTCCTGGTATGTCTGGATGATAGAATAATAATTCCAGTCTTTGAATACTTTCTTACGCGAATTGTCGCAGTATGTCAATGTCGTTCTGCAATGAGGACAGACATCTGGCGTGACATCTGATTTCCAGCGATGATTGCAGTCTGTGCAGATGTATTCTCCGGTGGACTTCCTATGTATGAAATAATGTTTGAAACAATGATTCAACGCCCATTCGGTCTGCTCCTGAGTGAGCTTCGGAAGGGTCTTATGGAGTTCATAGACCCTTTTCTGTTGTCTTGTCTTCGGTTTCATAAGATCAAAAGAGTGTAAGGGTTTCTTCTTCGTGTTGTGGAGTAGTTGCAGGCTTGGCAGTGCGTCTTACGCTGTTGTGATTCTTCAGACGGTCCTGCTCTTGTCTGAACACCTCATCTTTGGCTTTCTGTCGCATTTCTGCGAGTTCTTCAGGGGTGAGTTCCACCTGATGATTGACTACTACCTGACAGTTCACAGGCTTACCGACTTCGAGGTTTTCTTCTTCATAATAGTGTACTGCCATTGAATACACCTCCTCGTCACATAGCCCTTTGTAGCCGGATTTCTGCACGGTGTTCAGGATGTATGTAATGCAGTCCTCTATGTTCTTTTGGGGATTGCATACTTTCTTTGCGAAGAGGTCGTTTGAATCCATCTTCTGCATAATGAATGACTCGATGGCGGTGAAGAACGCCGGTGACACCTTGGATCTGATGTCTGATTGAGATACTGTTGCCATAGTGCTAGTTGTTGTCTTGGTTAATGTCCTGTGGGGATGTTTTAGGTACGAGACCTAATGTGGAGATGAAGTCCTGGAGTTCAGGAGTGGTGGAGATGATGTCTTCGAGGGACATTGTACGGGAGTAACGTAGTGTGTTCATAATCTTGATGATTTAGAGGTTATTGTACTCATAGTGTTGTTGTGATCAGTTTTCATCTGTTTCACGGATTTTCTCTACAACCAGTTGGATGGTGTATGTGGTCTTGCCGTCTTTGGTGTATTTGTTAGGCCTGAGGTAGCCTGCGACAAAGACTTCGTTTCCTTTTGCGAGAATATCGAACGGAATCTTGAATTTCTGGTTAGGGAATGCGATACAGTTCATATAGAGTGTATCTTCTCCGACCTTGCGTCCGATTGTGAAAGCTGCGAAAGACTTCTTTTCATTGGTGATGACATCCTTTGTAAGGAATCCTGAGAGTTGTACGAGATTGTCTGATTTCATAATTGATAAGTATTAAATGGTTGAACATTAACTGATTTTGATGCCTCCTTTGAAACGGTCCGGACGTGTCAAGGCATTTTTGGAAAATACTACCCGGAGGGTGGAGATTTTTCAAAAATCTCGTCTTGGCCTTGACTCGTCCTTAGAGGGCCGTTTTATTATTTTGCATCAAAAACAGTTGAGTTAGACCGTTTGAAAGACTCACATCTTATCTTCTTGCGGTTAATTATCCGCATTTTTTGCGGTTAATAGTCCGCAAATTGCTATATTTGCTGAAAATTCATTGGATATGTATATACACGAGACACAGAACTGGCCTGATTTTACTTGGAACAGGGAGCAGATAGATGCTAAACTGATCAAAGTCAGCAAAGCTGCAGGATACCTTGAGGGAAGATTGTCTGCTATCGGATTTGATGTGCAGCAACAGGCTGCCGTAGAAGCACTGACTTACGACATCGTGTCATCGTCGGAGATTGAAGGAGTTCTGCTGAATTCTGACCAGGTGCGTTCATCTGTGGCCAGAAGGATGGGGGTGCATATCACGAATGAGACAGAGCCGTCACATTACATAGAGGGAGTGGTGGAGATGATGCTTGATGCTGTAAACAACTTTGCCAGTCCTTTGACACACGACAGACTTTTCGGATGGCACAACTGTCTCTTCCCTACCGGCAGAAGCGGTATGGAGCCTATAAATGTAGGCAAGTATCGTGTCGATCCGATGGATGTCATTTCAGGGACCTGGGGAAGAGAGAAGGTGCATTACCACGCACCTGCAGCTGAACTCGTTCCTGATGAGATGCAGAAACTTCTTGACTGGTTCAACTCCGATGAGACACCGAAGGATTATGTAAAATCAGCCATTGCACATTTCTGGTTTGTAAGCATCCACCCATTTGACGACGGAAACGGTAGAATCAGTAGGGCGATTGCAGATATGGCACTTAGCCAAGCGGATAATTCAATTCTAAGATATTTCAGTATCTCACAGCAAATCAATAAAGAGAAGAGGAAATATAATGATACTTTGGAAAGATGCCAGAAAGGCTCGTGCGACATTACCGTATGGATAGACTGGTACCTGGATTGTATGCTGAGAGCCATTGAGGGGGCAGAAGAAATGCTGTCATCAATCCTGAATAAGGCAATTTTCTGGCAGAACCACTCACAGACTGTGCTGACTGACCGTCAGAAGATAGTGCTCAACACATACCTTGATGGTTATATCGGAAAACTCACTCCGAAGAAATGGGCAAAACTTGCAAAGGTATCTTTGGATACAGCAGCAAGAGACATCAAGCAGCTTACTGAAGCCGGAATCCTTGTGCCTCAGGAAGGAAGGTTCAGGAATGTGCCTTACGGGATAGTAATTTCAAAGGATTTGATTCTGACACCGTGCCCGGAAGATGATGAGGAGTGATTTCCTTGTATCAAAATCGGTAAAATCTATGTTTCAAAAACGTAAAATGATACATTGTCAAACCATTGAAAGATTTTTCTTTTAAATGGAGTTGTAACTTCTTAATACTCAATGGATACTGAAATATTGCTGTAAGACTATTTATTTGGCGGTGATATTTGTTGTGCGTATCTTTGTGAAATTAAGTAAAGACAACTAAGATTTGATTGAAATGAAACGACACCGAGAACCGTAATTTTTCAATAAAAATAGGAATTTTATACTTTAATGCAATAGAATATATTACATAAGGCAAATAAAATGTAGCATAAAGTAAAAATCTGCATTTTCTTCGCGTACAGGACGTATTGAGATAGTAAAAGCTGTTAATGTGATTGAGATTTCTTGCTGAAAAATTGCAAGTAAATTGCAAGTACGCCTTGGAGGCCCCCTGACTGGAACCAGGTGGAAAAATGAAAAAAGCCTCTCTACATCGTAGAAAGGCGTTTTCTTTAGTGGGAGCAGAGGGAGTCGAAC
>CAZYCJ010000096.1:0-6509 GCA_964645495.1 uncultured Muribaculaceae bacterium | reverse complement strand
AGACTATGGCATATTTTGTGAACTCCGCCCATCAGTTAATTTATAATAATTATAAACTATGGACAAGAAGAACAAAAATCTCGGAGAACCTGCTCCGTCGGAATTCATGCCTAAGCATAAGACTCCCGCACAAAAGGCATATCAGATCGTAAAGGACGAAACATTCCCGCAGACTCAGCCAAGACTGAACCTCGCGACCTTCGTCACCACATATATGGACGACTACGGCACAAAGATCATGAATGAAGCGGTAGGAATCAACTATATTGACGAGACAGAATACCCGCGTGTGGCAGTGATGTGCGGAAGATGCATCAACATGATAGCCAACATGTGGCATACTCCGGAGACAAACGAATGGAAGACAGGAGCCGTCGGAATCGGATCATCGGAAGCCTGCATGCTGGGCGGAGTGGCCGCATGGCTGAGGTGGCGGGAACGCAGAAAGGCGGCAGGAAAACCATACGACAAGCCTAACCTCGTGATGAGCACGGCATATCAGGTCGTATGGGAGAAATTCTGCCAACTCTGGCAGATCGAAATGCGCACCGTCCCCATCACGCGGAAACATCCTACCCTCGACATTGACAAGGCAATCGGAATGTGTGACGAAAACACCATCTGCATCGTCCCTATCGCCGGCGTGACATGGACAGGAATGAACGACGACATCGAAGGACTCGACAAGGCCCTCGAAGAATATAACGCGAAGACAGGCTACGACATTCCTATACACGTGGACGCGGCCTCGGGAGGCTTTATCCTGCCGTTCCTCGATCCGGAAAAGAAATGGGACTTCCGCCTCAAATGGGTCCTCTCCATCTCCACATCAGGACATAAGTACGGACTCGTATATCCGGGACTCGGATGGGTCATCTGGCGCGACAAGGCCTACCTTCCTGACGAAATGTCGTTCAGCGTCAACTATCTGGGAGCCAGCATCACACAGGTGGGACTCAACTTCTCACGCCCTGCAGGACAGATCCTCGCCCAATACTACAACTTCATCCATCTCGGAGAAGAAGGATACAGGGAAATCCACTCCGGCTCGATGGCCATCGCTCAATACTGTCATGACGAAATCGGAAAGATGAAGTGCTTCAGGAACTATTCAGCCACTCTCGACAACCCTCTGTTCATCTGGATGCTGGAGCCTGAATACGAGAAGAAGGCGAACTGGACCCTGTACGACCTGCAGGACAAACTTATGCAGAAAGGATGGATGGTACCGGCCTATTCGATGCCGAAAGACATCGAGGAGATGGTCGTGATGAGGATCGTCGTGCGTATGGACATGTCACGAGATATGGCAGACATGCTCATCGGAGACATCAAGGATGCAGTCGGGGAACTGGAGAAACTCGAGTACCCTACTCCGTCAAAGATTGCCGCCCAAAACGGCAAGAAGCATAAAGGTCATGTCTACACCCACTAGAATCAGGAACTTTAAAGACTACGGACTATGAAGACACAGAAAGGAAATGCGGGCAAGGCTCTGAAACTGAGCGTGACGACGCTCGCAATCATGAATATAACCGCAGTGGTGAGTCTGCGAGGACTGCCCTCCGAAGCCGTCTACGGCCTTTCGTCGGCATTCTATTATCTGTTTGCAGCTATAGTGTTCCTTATCCCGACAGCAATGGTAGCTGCCGAACTCGCCGCAATGTTTTCTGACAAGGAGGGAGGAGTGTTCCGCTGGGTCGGAGAAGCGTTCGGCCCCAGGACTGGCTTCCTCGCCATCTGGCTGCAATGGATCGAATCCACCATCTGGTACCCTACCGTATTGACCTTCGGTGCAGTCTCGCTCGCTTTCATCGGCCTTAACGATGTATCCGACGCCGCTCTGGCCTCGAACAGGGTCTTCACCCTGATCACCGTCCTTGCCATCTACTGGATAGCCACCTTCATTGCACTTAAAGGAATAGGACTCGTGGGCAAGATCAGCAAATGGGGAGGAATGATCGGCACCATCATCCCGGCAGCCCTACTTATCATTCTGGGAATCATTTATCTGGCCACAGGAGGCCAGAACCACATGGACATGTCGCAGAGTTTCTTCCCCGACCTCACGAAACTCGACAACATAGTCCTGGCAAGCAGCATCTTCCTCTTCTATGCAGGTATGGAGATGATGGGCGTGCATGTGATGGATGTCAACAATCCTTCACGCAACTACCCTAAGGCCATCATCATCGGATCTCTGGCCACCGTATGTATCTTTGTACTGGGAACATTCGCCCTCGGAGTCATCATCCCCGCCAAGGACATCAACCTCACGCAGTCTCTCTTGATCGGATTCGACAACTTCTTCATGTATTTCCACATCCCGTGGGCAGGACCGGTCATAGCGACCGCACTGATGATAGGCGTACTCGCAAGCGTACTGACCTGGGTTGCAGGACCGTCAAAAGGTATATTCACAGTGGGAAAGGCCGGCTACCTGCCTCCGTTCTTCCAGAAGACCAACGGCAACGGCGTCCAGCGCAACATTCTCCTTGTACAAGGAGGAATCGTCACCCTCCTGTCGCTTCTGTTCGTCGTGATGCCGTCAGTGCAGTCGTTCTATCAGATACTGTCGCAACTCACCATCCTGCTGTACCTCATCATGTACATGCTGATGTTTGCTGCGGCAATAGCCCTAAGATACAAGATGAAATCAGCCCCACGCCCATTCAGACTGGGAAAAGGCAACATGCTGATGTGGATCATGGGAGCGGTAGGATTCGGAGGGTCCCTTCTCGCGTTCATCCTCAGCTTCATTCCTCCGGGACAGATCAACACAGGCAACACAACAGTATGGTATTCCGTACTGATAATCGGATGTGTCGTGATGGTCGTGATCCCGATGGTCATCTACGCGCTGAGGAAACCGGCATGGCGCGATCCGTCGACGGAATTCGCCCCGTTCCATTGGGAGGAGAAGCAGACTATCTCACATGCAGAAGAGTGATGTCGAAGACAAGAGTCGAGAACGCCTTGATCGCTCCTGCGGGACAGGAACCGTACCCGAGGTTGTAAGGTATGACTATCTCCCAGCGAGAACCGCAAGGCATCTCACGAAGGGCCGTTATCCAGCCGGTAATCAGTTCATTGAGACGGAAAGTGGCTGGACGGCCTTTCTGCGTCTGGTCGAACACCTTTCCGTTGATGAGTTTACCGACATAATGGACCGTGACGAAACTCTTCGGAGAAGGCTTGGGACCGTTTCCTTTGGAGATGACACGATACATCACGCCGTTGAACATGATGTTCACTCCGGACCTCTGCGCATATTCCTGCAGAAACTCCTGATTTCTCAATTTATAAGCATTGTCTACCGGTGGCATATTGAAAAATTTTCGCAAAAATAAACAAATTATTTGACTGTCACTGTAGGAAGGTCGCTCCACCTGGTCGTATAATGCGGCGACTGACGCTCGCTTGCAGACCTTACCCTACCGCTCCCCTGCACCGCCAGACGGACGGTCCCTTTTCCGAAGACACCGTTTATGGCATCGACGGCAGAAGTGATCCTCTGTTCCCTTTCCATAGCATCGGTGTCCTCGAACAATGACCCCACGACATCCTCTGACTGCATTATATGGGTGGCCACTACTCCGGCCTTCTTATACCCGTAGCCGTCCCGATATAGTTCCCGCGCCGCCTCCACGGCTTTGGAGACGATCACGCGCTGGTCACAGACCGGAGAATCGAAATGAACGATCTCGCTTCCGAAGGTCTGTGGAGCGTTTTCCTTGAAACGGTTGGTATAGGCGAAGACATTCATGTCGTAGGTGACAGACCCCTGACTACGAAGTTTCTCCGCCATCGACGAAGCGAAATTCGCTATCTGCTCACACAGGTCGTCCATCCTGATGATCTCTTCCGAGAAACTTCGGGAAACGCATATCGACTGCCGGGCCTCGAATCCGTCCTCAAATTCGATGCACGCCTCTCCCCTCAACTCCTTCCATGTACGCAACCCGGTCACACCCATCAACTTGTTCACCGCCGCCTCCGGAAACCGGACGAAATCATATGCTGTCCTGATACCCAGGGAATGGAGTTTCTGCACCGAGCGTCTTCCTATACCCCACACATCCTCGACCGGGAACTTCTTCAACACCTTCTCTATGTCTTGAGGACGATACATATAACACCCGCCGCGGAGTTTCGGATATTGCTTGCAGAGTTTCGAGGCAATCTTCGCAAGCGTCTTCGTAGGTGCAATACCTACCGAAACAGGGATTGAGGTCTGCCTCCGGCATTCGCTCGAAATACGCTTCGCATAGGCATCAAAATCCATATCCTGCATCCCTCTTAGGTCCAGAAAGGCCTCATCTATCGAATAGACCTCGATCGACGGGGAAAATTCCTCCAGGACGCATCTCACCCTCTGCGACATATCACCATACAAGGCCATGTTACCGGAAAATACCGCGACATCATGCTTTTCAACCAGATGCCTTATCTTGAAGAAAGGAGCGCCCATCCCTATGCCCAAAGCCTTTGCCTCATTGCTCCGTGACACGGCACATCCGTCATTGTTCGAAAGGACAATGACGGGCTTCCCCTGAAGATCAGGACGGAAGACCCTCTCGCACGAAACAAAGAAATTGTTACAATCGGCCAGGGCAAACATGACTACATCTTCTTTATAACATAAGTCACGACTCCCCACACCATGAAACTGTTTTCCGCAGTCACCTCTATCGGCTTATAGGCCTTGTTTGCCTCATTGGCAGGCATCAGTCTCACGCGCCCATCCTTCATCTCGATGCGTTTTACCGTATACTCACCGTCAATATAGCACACCGCCTTGCAGTCGTTATACGGCTCGACAGAACGGTCCACAATGATGATATCTCCCTCATCCATGGCGGCGTCAACCATGGAAACACCGCTCACACGGAAAAAGAAAGTCGAGGCCTTATGCCTGACCAGCAGCTTCATAAGGTCCAATTTTTCACGGACATCCTCTGCAGGAGAAGGGAATCCCGCCTTCACCTCGCCCAGAAGTTCCCCTTCCGCCGAGGCATCACTATCCAAACTGTAAGGTTGAAATCTATCCATATATCTGCAAAATTACAAAAAGAAACCGTTGTTCCTCATGCAGATTGAACTCAAATGAACGCAAATACGAAAGTTTTTTGTAGTTTTGCTAAAAATAGGAATACAGGGAAATGACGGACAAAGGTTCCATAGCCGGGCATCTTGCGGCCTTCATCGCGTACGCGATATTCGGGTTCAACATCATAGTATGCAAGGACCTGACCAGCGGGCATCTCATTCCCCCGCTCGGGATCTTCACCTTGAGATCCCTTGTCGCAGGCGGACTGTTCTGGGCAGTATCGCTGTTCATGCCTGAGGAGAAGGTCGACAGAAAGGACTATATAAAGATCTTCGCAGCATCCATGCTGGGCTTCTTCACATGCCAGATCACCTTTCTCGTCGGCATCCCGCACATCACACCTATGGACTGCTCGATCATGACCGCGATGTCCCCTATCTATACCATGATAATTGCGGCCATAGTGATCAAGGAGCCCATCACATTACAGAAAGCCGGAGGAGTCGCGATAAGCTTTACAGGCATCATCTACCTCATAATCAGCAGGGTGACGGCTCCGGGAGGAGTGACCGAAAGTACACCTTTCGGCATCCTAATGATGGTACTGAACAGTCTGAGTTTCTCGATGTATCTCGGCATCTTCAAGCCTTTGATAGCAAAATACTCGGTCGTGACATTCATGAAATGGATTTTCCTTTTTGCCGCATGCGTTTCGACACCGCTATCTCTGAAAGGTCTCATCGAAGTGGACTGGGCCGCCATACCACCGGTCCAGTATGCCGAACTTGCCTATCTGATCATCTGCGCGACCTTCGTCAGTTATTTCCTCATCCCTGTATCACAAAAGAGGATCAGGCCGACTCTCGTCAGCATGTACAGTTATGTCCAGCCCATCATCGCCATTGTCATCAGCATCATCATAGGCATGGACATCCTCACATGGCAGAAAGTCCTGGCGGCACTGATGGTTTTCGGTGGCGTAATTGTCGTAAGTTACAGCCGCAGCGCCCATCCGAAAGACACTATCTCCGTAAAATAACCTCACAGAACTATGGCAAAGATATATGTAGCAAGCAGTTGGAGAAACCGTTATTTCCCAGATGTCGTAAAGAAACTCCGCGAATATGGTCACGAAGTCTATGACTTCCGCAATCCTCCCCACAATCACGGGGCGTTCATGTGGAAAAACATTGACCCTGAATTTGACCGATGGAGCGTGGATGACTACAAGAAAGGTCTGGAACATCCTTCATCCGAGAGACAATTCAAGGCAGACCTTGATGCCCTCAATTGGGCTGATACCTGTCTCCTTGTACTCCCCTGCGGCCGCAGCGCACATACGGAAGCAGGCTGGATGAAAGGAGCCGGAAAGAAAGCAATCGTCTACATCCCAGAGATGCAGGAAGCCGAACTGATGTACAAGCTTTTTGACCTTGTCAGCGATAGTCTGGAGGAAGTG
>CAZYCJ010000095.1:0-6568 GCA_964645495.1 uncultured Muribaculaceae bacterium | reverse complement strand
CCTCGCCCGCCAGATCAACACTCTGCTGAACACCGGTTCGGACGGACAACTGACAGGAGAAAAGCGTGCTACCCCCCTGGCCGCAGGGGGAGGGGCCCACGAAGTGGGAGGGGTTCTTTTCGATGTCAGTTGTCCGTCCGAACCGAGTTATGCAGAGGTGAGTCACACTCTCCCTGCCGGAGCAGAAATAATTTCGGCAGATTCAAGACAGGTATATAAGGGAATGGACATCGGAACAGGAAAGGATCTCTCTGAATATGAGGAGATTCCGTACCATCTGATGGACATCGTCGAGGCTGGCACCAAATACAACATCTTCGAGTACCAGCGCGACTTCGAGAAGGCCTACAAGGACATCGTCGACAGAGGCGGAATACCTATCCTCTGCGGAGGCAGCGGCCTGTATATAGAAGCCGCCACCTGCGGCTACTCCCTCCCCGAAGTACCGCCTGACCCGGAACTTCGTGCCGGACTTGAAAAGAAGACCGACGAAGAACTCATCCAGAGACTCGCTGCCCTCAAGCCTCTTCACAACACGACAGACTACGACACCCGCAAGCGCCTGATCCGCGCCCTCGAGATCGCTATCTACGAAGCGGAGCATCCGGTGCAGCGTACCTCATTCCTTCCGAAGAACACATACTACATCGGCACGCTCGTAAGCCGCGAGGAAAGAAACGCCCGCATCGACCGCCGCCTCGACGCCCGCCTGAAGGAAGGGATGATCGAAGAAATCCGCGGACTCATCGACGGCACTCACCCGGCCCTTGCTCCGGACCACAAGCCCATCCCCGCAGAAGACCTTATCTACTACGGACTCGAGTACAAATTCGTGACCCTATACATCATCGGGGAACTCACCTTTGAAGAAATGCGTACGCAACTTGCCACAGCCATCCACCAGTTCGCAAAGCGACAGATGACATGGTTCCGCGGCATGGAACGCAAAGGCATCCGTATCCACTGGACAACTGTATAGTCCTCCCCAAACCGACAGGTCTGGAGGTCAGTTATTCTGCGGGATAGAATTTCGAGGCCACAGGCAGACCTGAAGGGATGACGAAATGATGATTTTCGTCCTTCCATCTGTCCTCATCCCATTCCGGGGAAACATATTCACCTGAATGGTCTGCCAGGAAGGACAGATAGGTGATCGGGAATCCCTGAGCAAGATACTGGGACTCATAGAAAGTCTGCACCTCGAATAGCGCATCCACCGCATCACGTCCGCACAAAGACGAAAGGCCGCTCTCATAAAGACGCTCACGGTCAGCACCATAGATATCTGTAGCGCAGGCAAGTATCTCCAGACCGTTCTGCTCCGCCATCGCACGGGAATACTCATGAAGATAACGGCTGTCGGTCTTCAGATGGATGATTCCGCCCTGACGGAGAAAATTGCGATACCTGTTCATGAAGAGAGGAGCAGTCAGACGCTTTTTCTCACGCCCGATCTGCGGATCCGCAAAGGTAATCCAGATTTCGGCAACCTCGCCCGGAGCAAAAAGAGACTCGATGAATTCGATGCGGGTACGCAGGAAGGCGACATTCTTAAGGCCGTGCTCCTCAGCATACTTGGCACCCTTCCAAAGACGGGCGCCCTTGATATCCACACCTATATAATTATATGAAGGATTACGCTCTGCAAGATCGATGGTGTAGTCACCCTTGCCACATCCCAGTTCCAGCACGACCGGATTGTCGTTTCCAAAGAAATCACGCCCCCAGTTTCCCTTCATAGGATGGTCACAGCCAAGCACTTCCGAAGTGGCCGGCTGTATTATGCAGCGAAATGTCTCGTTCTCCTTGAATTTTCTAAGTTTGTCTTTTCCCATAAGTTCATCACGGCTCCCAAGGAGCCTCAGGACGTTAAGATTTGTCGGATTTTGGAGGACGGGAGCCACGTGGATGACCGCCTTTGTTTCCGCTACGCGATTTCTTTTTCTTCTTTTTCTTGCGTGTTTCATCAAAACGGCTGATGCTGTCATCACCCACCGCAGTCACAAACTCAGGAGCGGCAGGTGCCTCATCACTCTTCAAGGACAACGGCTTTTCACCGTTACGGTTCATCTTCATGATATTCAGAACATCCTCGGCATAAAGAGGATAAAGATTTGAAAGAGAATGAGGATCATATGAGAAATACATGATCTCACGAAGAATATCAGTCTTCATCAGATAAGCCAGGCCATCCTCGAATTCGAGCGGATTATGAACCTTCGGTATTCGCGACTGAGCGTCCATGTAGGCAGCAGTCTCATAATTGAGGCAGCACTTGAGTTTTCCGCACTGGCCCGCAAGTTTCTGCGGATTCAGCGAAAGATCCTGACAACGGGCTGCAGAAGTCGTGATGGACTGGAAACTTGATATATAGTTCGAGCAGCAGAGTTCGCGGCCGCACACGCCGAGACCGCCGATAAGTCCGGCCTCCTGACGCGCACCGATCTGCTTCATCTCGATCCTGATGCGGAATTCCTCTGCAAAGACCTTGATGAGTTGGCGGAAATCGACACGACCGTCAGCAATGTAGTAGAAGATGGCCTTCGTGCCGTCTCCCTGAAACTCCACATCACCGATCTTCATGTCCAGACCGAGTTCCGCGGCTATCTGACGGGAACGGATCATGGTCTCGTGCTCACGTGCAATGGCCTCCTGCCATTTCTCGATATCGAAAAGTTTCGCCTTGCGATATATCCTCTTGAACTCGAAGGTCTCCGGATTTATCCTCTTGCATTTCATCTGTCGCGCCACAATCGGCCCCTCCAGGGTCACGATGCCGAGGTCATGACCGTTGGCCGCCTCGACGATGACCATATCTCCCGTCTTTATGCTCTGGCCCGAGCCGTTGCGGAAGATGGCCTTGCGCGTATTCTTGAAACGCACCTCAAAGTACTGATTGTACTGCTCCTGGTTCACCCCTGAGAGCCAGTCGTAAACTTCAAGTTTGCAACAGCCCTGACGATAGGTGCAGTCAAGTTCGCCTGTCTCGGCGCGCTCCACCACACATCCACGGGAACAATCATATTTTCTTGACTCTGTCATAGTCTAGTTTAAACTTAAGAACATTCTGTTGACAAGGTCGCAGAACAGAATCTTGGAATTCACATTCCTGTCAATCATAGCCACCACCTTCTCAATATTGGTTATGGATCTGGTACAGAAGCCATTGCTGCATTTCTCCGCCATCGACGCATAGAAGTCCTGCTCCTCAGGGGAGATGCCGGCAATCTGAGGCAGGTTCTGCCTGATCATGAATATCTTCCTGATACATTCGCTGGCAAAGGTACAAAATTCCTTCTGCTTTTCACGCGACTCGAGCGAAGCCATGGCCTCACCGCACTCCAGAGCAGAGAAAAGATTCCTTGAGACAAGAGCGTTCATCAGATCTGCAAAAAGATCCATGAACCTGTCATATTCCTCCTTGTCATCACATGGCTTCATCTTCTTCACCATTTCCACCTCTTCCTTGCTCAACGGCAGCACACGGATGCTCTGGCAACGCGAAAATATAGTCTGAAGCACCTTCTCAGGCGCATGGGTTATGAAAAGGAAAAGAGTCTTTTCAGGCGGTTCCTCGACCATTTTCAAAAGCCTGTTGGCAGTCTCCTGATTCATCTTTTCAGGAAGATAGAAGATGACCGCCTTATATCCGTCCGCCACCGCAGTCAGCGAAAGTTTCCCTATGATGGACTTAGCCTCAGCCACCGCTATCAGGCCTGTCTTGCTCTCGATGCCGATCGCCTTCTGCAGGTCAGTCTCAATAAAATACGGGTTGGCAAGAGCAAGTTCCCTCCAGTAACGGATATATGACTCCGATGTAGGTTTCTCATCCGAAGTCTTCGGCCCCTTGTTCACCGGGAACACGAAATGGACATCAGGATGGATAAGTTTGGCCATCTGACGGCATGAAGGACATTCACCGCACGAATCACCGTCAGAAGGGTTGGCACAATTGAGATACTGCACATAGGCCAAGGCCAGCGGAAGCGCCCCGCAGCCCTCGTTCTCATAAAACAGCATGGCATGAGCCACCCTGCCGTTGTCTGCCATGGACGACAACGCCTTCACCACATCATGATTGCCTATGATATCCGCAAATCTCATCACACTGCTCTGTTTACTGTATAATATGCCAAGTCGACAAGATAGCCTCTCGCCTCAGACTCAGGAAGCACATCCAGAGCCCGTACGGCCTCTTCGACATATTCATTCAACCGGGACACGGCATAACCGATGCCCCCGTTGTCTTTCACGAATGAAACGATCCGGTCACGATATGAAGGATCTATATCCTTGATCATGTCTCTCACAGCCTGAGCTTCCTCTGACGGAACATTCTTCAACGCTCCCAGAAGCGGCATCGTGATCTTCTGCTCAAGGATGTCCGCACCAAGAGGCTTCCCGACAGCATCCGTACCTGCATAATCCAGAATGTCATCCTGGATCTGAAAGGCAAGCCCCAAAGCCACAGCGTACTTACGTGCCGCATCCACATATTCCGGCGACGCATCCACGGAGATAGCGGCCGAAACACAGGCAGCCTCAAACAGAGACGCCGTCTTGTTGTAGATTATCCTAAGGTAGTCCTCTTCTGTAGTATCGCCCTTCTGAGCCTTCTGAAGCTGGAGCATCTCACCCTCGGCAAGGTCGCTCAAGGTCTTCGAAAAGATCCTCACCACGCTTGACGCGCTGCCGCTATCGATCGACAGAATCAGTTCCATGGCCTTAACAAGCCAGTAATCCCCGACAAGAACAGACACAGACGGCCCCATCAGGGACATGATGGTAGGCTCGCCGCGACGTTTTTCACTTGCGTCCGCCACATCATCATGAAGAAGGGTCGCATTATGCAGAAGATCAGAGGCCGCAGCACAATTCACCGTGGCGTCAGTAATGCCCGACGAAGAACATGCGCGCGCCATAAGAAGCGCAAGCATAGGCCTCATCTGCTTTCCCGAATGGGAAAGGATGGAAGCGTTCGTATCGTTAAGAAGGGCTATATCGCTTTCCAGCGTATCGGAGATCCGCTTCAGAGCAGCAGACCAGCCGTCCCCAAGATATTCCTTTATCGCCTTTATATCCATAAATCACCTCTGCAGCATCTCCAGAAGGGCCTCCGGAGTGTCCGCAAAAATTATCTTGTCCATTGTTGCCTGAGACATCATTCCGGTACGGATATAATGTTTCAGAAGATCCCTCAACGGCTCATAGAATCCCTCGTAGTTCAGGAGATATATTCCACCGTCATATTGCTTCAGATGAAGAAGAGCAAAGGTCTCGATGACTTCGTCCAGCGTGCCGATACCGCCCGGCAAAGCGACCACGGCGCAGGTATCCTTGCGCAGAAGTGCCTTTCTCTCAGCCATGGTATCCGTCCATATGACCTCCGACAGGTCAGGATAGACATATTGCTTCATGAACCTCGGAATCACACCCAGATGATAGCCTCCGCATGAGACAAGTTCATCCGAGATCTCCCCCATAGTTCCCTTTATCGTACCTCCGGACACAATGCCGTATCCACACAACGAAGCCGCCCTGACGAATTCGCGGGCGACTTTGTTGTATTTCGGGTCTATTTCAAAACTCGCGGAACAGAATACCGCTATCTTTCCCCTCATCCGCATCAGATTTTAGAAAAAGAATGCGAGATGGAAAGAAATACCGCCGTAGTTCTGATTCTCAGGATTGAGGTCACCAAGGTCAATCCCGGTAAAATCCTTAAGGCTGCCAAGCACACCGAAATTCCAGTTATAGCGTACGATTGCCTGCAGCTTCCAGATATTAAGTCCGGCACCTATACCAAGTCCGTATTCAAATCCGTTTCCTCCCTTGAGATCCTCGAGAAGTTCACCTTCAGCCTTGTTGAAGAGGGAATATCCCACATAAGGAGTCACATCCACAAAAGGTCGTGCAACAAGAAGATCCGGTCCCCACTGCACTGATACAGGGATATTGATCGATCCGACAGTCTGCTTGGTATCTGTAAGTTCCTCAAGCAATGCGGCTTTCTGCGAATAAACGAGAGCAGGCTGGATAGAGAAGCCCAAAGGAAGATTGAAGCCGTATGTAACACCTACATTCCATCCCGCCTTCGCATCCATCTTCACATCCTTGATCTTGGCTGAATTGAAGTTCATTCCGGCTGTCACACCGAAACCCTGCGCTGAAACGGAAACAGAGAAAGCCATCATGGCAATCGCTGCAAGAATAAATATTTTTTTCATAACCGTAAATATTAGATCAAAGCATCAAGTTTCGCAGCAAGATCAGCCTTGGCAATAACACCGACATGTCTGTCGACAAGTTCACCGTTCTTGAAGAAAAGAAGAGTCGGAATGCTTCTGATGTTATAGTTCATCGGTGCATCATCGCAATCATCGACATTGCATTTGCAGACTACAGCCTTGCCCTCATATTCTGCCGCAATCTCCTCGACGATAGGAGCGATCGCCTTGCATGGTCCGCACCAGGTAGCCCAAAAGTCCACAAGCACCGGCTTGTCTGTATTCAAAGTCTCTGCGAAGTTCGCATCAGTAATAATATGTGCCATAATTGTATTGTTTAT
>CAZYCJ010000094.1:0-6631 GCA_964645495.1 uncultured Muribaculaceae bacterium | reverse complement strand
GAACTGACTGGACTCGTGCATCTGAGTACCACAACCCTGCTGATCAGGACAAGATTTCTGCTGCTGAGGCTGCTGCTGCTGCCCTCACTGCTGCTAACGCTGCTCTTGCTGCTGACAAGGCTAACCTCCAGAAGGACAAAGAGGCTCTCGAGGCTGAGAACGCTAAACTCCAGAAGGCTCTTGAAGAGGCTGCTGCCAACACAGGCCTCAACGAGGTAGGTCCTGCTGCTTTCTACTTCGAGATCGGCAAGACTGAACTCAGCGCTAAGGAGCTCAAGCACCTCGACTACTACATGAACAACGTTCTCAAGAACGTGAAGGGTGGCAAGGCTACTGTCATCACAGGTACTGCTGACAGCAACACTGGTTATGCTAAGCGTAACGAGTACCTCAGCAAGAAGCGTGCAGAGTACGTGGCTGACCTCCTCAAGACCAAGTATGGTGTAGAGGTTGACAACGTGAAGAACACTGTCGTAAAGGCTGCTAACGGTCAGGCTGCATTCGACAGAGCATGTGTGATCTCAGTTGAGTAATCGTCTTAGACAAAATATCATGATGAAGACGTCCCGAAGTATGGGACGTCTTCTTTTTTTATTATCTTTGTTTTTCATTTGAGAAAAGACAGAATATGGGAAGATTGCCGGCAGAATGGGAACGTCAGAGCGGCGTTCAACTTACCTGGCCTCACTGCGAGACCGAATGGTACGAACTGGAGAAGGTTCTTGAATGCTATGTGGAGATTGCACATACCATTCTTCGTTTCGAGCCACTCATGATCGTGACCAGAGACATCGAAGAATGTAAGAGCGACATAGCCAGAATCGCAGAGCGAAAAGGGCTGGAAATAGACTCAGACAAGATCCGCTTCTACGAATGTCCTCTCAACGACACATGGGCCAGAGATCATGGAGGAATAAGTGTGTATGGTGATGAAGGGGAGAAATATCTATATGACTTCGTATTCAACGGATGGGGGCAGAAATTCGCCTCTGACCTTGACAACCAAATCACCAAGAACATCTTTTCTCAAGGAGCCTTCGAAGACGATGTGATGGGCGTGGACATGCGTCCGTATGTGCTTGAGGGCGGCAGCATCGACAGCGATGGCTGCGGCACCATGCTCACTACGACAGAGTGCCTCTGCTCGGTAAACAGGAACGAGTATCTGAGCCGGGAGGAGATCGAGGCCGAACTTTGCGGAGCATTCGGGCTGGAGAGGATCTTGTGGCTCGACCATGGCACCATCATCGGTGACGACACCGACAGTCATGTGGATATTCTTGCACGATTCTGTTCCCCTGACACGATCGCGTATATGCAGTGTACCGATCCTGACGATCCGCATTACGGGCCCCTTGCTGAGATGGAGAAGCAACTCAGAACCTTCAGGACACTTGACGGCAAGCGATACAATCTCATCCCGCTGCCACTGCCTGAGCCGCTTTACCTGGACGATTACAGGCTTCCTGCATCATATGCAAACTTCCTGATAATCAACGGGGCTGTGCTGCTTCCCGGATCGGGGTCAACGCTCGATGAGGTGGCAAGGAAAAGGCTTCAGGAAGCATTCCCGGACAGGGAGATCATAGTGATAGACTGCAGAGCCCTCTTGTCAGGCCACGGCTCTCTCCACTGCATCACCATGCAGTTCCCTGACGGATACCTCCGCTGATGTCCACTACGTCATTCTGAGAATCGAAGCGACGTGAGGATCTAAACCGATAAAAACACAAACGATATGAAGACATTGAAAGTTGGAATGGTGCAGCAAAGTTGCGGCAACGACATACAGGCAAACATCGAGAAACTCAAAGGCAACATCCGCAAATGCGCAGAAATGGGAGCAGAACTTGTGGTTCTTCAGGAACTGCACAACTCCGTATATTTCTGCCAGCACGAAGAGGCTGCTCTTTGCGATCTGGCAGAGCCTGTTCCGGGTCCTTCGACAGAAACATACGGCGCTCTGGCAAAGGAACTCGGCATCGTCATCGTCCTTTCGCTTTTCGAGCGCAGGACGGCAGGAATATACCACAACACAGCAGTCGTGATGGAAAAGGACGGAACCATCGCAGGCAAGTACCGCAAGATGCATATTCCTGACGACCCATGCTATTATGAGAAGTTCTACTTCACTCCAGGCGACTTGGGTTTTCAGCCTATCGAGACTTCGGTCGGCACCCTGGGAGTGCTTGTATGCTGGGACCAGTGGTATCCTGAGGCAGCAAGATGCATGGCCCTCAACGGTGCCCGGATGCTGATCTACCCTACCGCCATCGGTGGAGTATATACTGACCCTGTAGAGGAGCAGAAGGTACAGAGCGACGCATGGCAACTAGTTCAGAGAGGACATTCAGTGGCCAACGGCCTTCCTGTGATCACGGTGAACCGTACAGGCCAGGAGGATGACCCTACAGGCAACACAAAGGGCATCAAATTCTGGGGAAGGTCATTCGCGACAGGCCCGCAGGGTGAACTTCTTGCAGAGTTCGGCAACGATGAGGAGGGAGTAAAAGTGGTCGAGATCGACCTTGACAGGACCGAATATGTCCGTCGTGGCTGGCCTTTCTTCCGCGACAGACGCATCGATGCATATGGTGAGACTATTCTTAAACGCTACGGCAAATAATCAGGAGATATGGCAACTATTGGAACAACATTTACAAAATCGGGCAAGAAGGCCGTCCTCTGCGGATCAGGCGAATTGGGAAAAGAGGTGACACTGGAACTCCAGCGCTACGGGGTGGAAGTGGTGGCACTTGACAAGTATGCCAATGCTCCTGCTATGCATGTGGCTCATAGAAGCCATGTTCTGTCCATGCTTGACGGAGACGCTCTCGAGAAAGTGATCAAGGAGGAGAATCCTGACTATATCATCCCTGAGATAGAGGCTATCGCGACAGACAGGCTCGTGAAACTGGAAGAGGAAGGCCATAACGTCATTCCTACAGCCAAGGCTACACGCCTGACAATGAACCGCGAGGGTATCCGTCGTCTCGCAGCCGAGACATTGGGACTTCCGACTTCCCCATATCGTTTTGCATCCACCCGCGAGGAGTTTGATGCTGCGGTCGCTGAGATCGGCATTCCATGCGTCGTTAAGCCTGTGATGAGTTCGTCAGGTCACGGTCAGAGCACTATCAAGTGCGAGACTGACATCGACAAAGCCTGGACCGTTTCTCAGGAAGGCGGACGTGCCGGAAGCGGCAAGGTCATTGTGGAGGGATTCGTGAAGTTCGACTATGAGATCACCCTCCTTACCGTACGCCATTGCAAGGGCACCACTTTCCTCAAGCCGATCGGCCACCATCAGGTGGATGGTGACTACCGTGAGTCATGGCAGCCTCAGCCTATGAAGGTGCCGGCAATCCAGAAAGCGGAAGAGATAGCCAAGGCCATCACTGACGCTCTCGGAGGCTATGGTATCTTCGGTGTGGAACTTTTTGTCAAGGGGGATGAGGTGATCTTCAGCGAGGTTTCACCAAGACCGCACGATACCGGCATGGTGACAATGATTTCTCAGGATCTTTCGGAGTTCGCTCTTCATGCGCGTGCTGTCCTCGGACTGCCTGTAAGTGGCGTGAGTTTCTACGGCCCTTCTGCTTCGAAGGCTATCGTTGTCGAGGGCAATACAAAGGAGTATGAGTTCTGCAACCTTGAGGAGGTGCTGGAAGAGTCAGGCGTACAGGTCCGTTTCTTCGGAAAGCCGGAAATTGCCGGCCATCGTCGCGTGGGAGTCATTCTTGCCACTGACGAGACTGTCGAGAAGGCTCTCGCAAAGGCAGAACGCGCCTACGCCAAACTGAAAGTCAATATATACTGATCTATTTCTGTCGGGCGAGATTGGCGAGGTCGTAGTCGGCCTTGATCTTGTCGATGATGGCGCAGACAACCTGATAGGTGCGGCTTTCTGCGGTGTAGTCGGCAGGCGCGATGAAGTTGACCCGCTGCTGACGCAGAAGTTTGCGGGCTACATTGACCTTTTTCTTTATGTCAGGATTGTAGACGGCGATCGAATTGCCGCCGAACATCCTGACAATTTTCATACATGGAACATCGGTCTCTCCGTCTCCGAAGTAGATCATATGCGGGAACGGTATGCGCTTGTTGTCTTCCGCCTGGCTTTCGTTGACCTTCTTGTTATCCCTCACGCTGAGGATTCCTTTGTTGATCTTGAAGAGGAACTGTGTCTTGGCAGTGTAGTCGACAGCGACGCCCGGCCATTCGGCCTCCCCCGCCTCATTATAAAGGAAGGAGCAGGCAAAAATTCTTTTGAATTCGTTGGCGATTGCCGTGCCTTCGATCATTTCCGCGAGTCCGGATGAGTTGATGTAGTGTTCGATCTTCACCCCCTTCTTCTTTCCGTATTCATTTACGAGTGAAAACCATTCCTTGACACCCTTGAAGAGTTCGACGCTCGCTCCGAAGCGGCGG
Source organism: uncultured Muribaculaceae bacterium (assembly GCA_964645495.1). GTDB lineage: Bacteria > Bacteroidota > Bacteroidia > Bacteroidales > UBA932 > Cryptobacteroides. The sequence continues at coordinate 2,200 of CAZYCJ010000094.1, read as the reverse complement.
AAATCGTCGCGACGGAGTTTGATGCCGGCGTTGCGTGCTTCGTCGAACATGAGTTTCATGTAACTGAGGATATTGCTGGCATCCTGACCGAGTGCGATGTCGTCACTTTCCTGCCAGAACTCCTTAGGAGACTTGCCGATGGCTTGGATAAAGCCGAATTCCTGCATGTTTCCCGGCGACAATGTGCCGTCGAAATCATAGATGAGGGCTACGATAGGTCTTTTTCTCATGATCGATGTATCAAATTCAACAGTTTTATCGCCACATTAAGAGACGTTTCACCACAAATATAATGAATTATACGTGTACGCGTGCAAATTTCGTTACTTTTGCGGATGATTATGACAAAACAGAACAAACTAAAACCCAAGCGAATACGATGAAGCATTATTTTACCAGACTTCAAGAGTCGATGAAGGCAAACTGGGAGCGTCCTGCTCTCGGCAACTACAGAGGCGAGGTCTTCACTTTCGGTGAACTTGCCACACAGATCGCAAAACTCCATGTCCTTTTCGAGGAGATCGGTGTGAAGAAGGGAGACAAGGTCGCCCTCTGCGCCAAGAACTCAGCCCGCTGGGGTATCGGTTTCTTTGCAGCCAACACTTATGAAGCTGTGGTTGTGCCTATCCTTGCCGACTTCCATCCTGACAGCGTGAACTCCCTCGTAGATCATTCGGAGAGCATCGTACTCTTCACTGATATAGACATATGGCCAAAACTTGACATCGAGAAGATGCCTATGGTGAAGGCTGTGGTTTCTACAGGCGACTTCAAACTTCTCTATGCCGCTACAGAAGAGATACAGAAGGCAAATGACGGACTTGACGTCCTTTTCAGCGAAAGATATCCTAAGGGATTCTCTGCTGCCGACATCTCTTATCCTGTCGACAATGACAAGAATCTCGCGATCATCAACTACACTTCCGGTACTACAAGTGCTCCTAAGGGCGTAATGCTTCGATATGAGTGTATCTCTGCGAATGTAGAGTTCGGACAGAACAGGATTCCTTCATATCCTGAGGACAAGGTCGTGTCAATGCTTCCGATGGCTCACATGTACGGAATGATGTTCGAACTTATCTACCCTCTCTGCGGCGGCTCGTCTATCTGTTACCTTGGCAAGACCCCTACTCCGGCCCTCCTTCTCGGAGCGATGGCAGAGGTGAAGCCATACCTCGTGATCACAGTTCCTCTCGTTATGGAGAAGATCTTCAAGAGCAAGGTGGCTCCTGTCGTGAACAAGCCGGTGATGAAGGTGATCTGCGCAATCCCAGGTCTCAATCAGGTGATCTTCAAGAAAATACGCAACACCCTCCTCAACGCTTTCGGAGGCAATGTGCGTGAGATCGTGATGGGCGGTGCGGCGTTGAATCCTGACGTGGAGAAGTGGTTCAGGAAGTTCAAACTTCCTTACACTGTCGGATACGGTATGACTGAGGCTGCGCCTCTGATGGCATACGAGGGCTGGTCCGATTTCGCTCCTAAGTCTTGCGGCAAGCCTATCGATACCGTCGAGGTGCGTATCGATTCCGAGGATCCTTTCAACAAGGTGGGTGAGATCCAGGCAAGAGGCACCAACATCATGAGCGGATACTACAAGAACGAGGAGGCTACAAAGGCGGCATTCACCGAGGACGGATGGATGCGTACCGGTGACCTCGGTCTTCTTGACGAGAAGGGCAACATCTTCATCAAGGGCCGCAGCAAGAACATGATCCTTTCTGCCAACGGTCAGAACATCTATCCTGAGGAGATTGAGGCTGTGGTGAACAACCAGCCGTATGTCATCGAGTCCGTTGTGATTGACAGGGGCGCAAGGCTCGTGGCGCTTGTATATATGGATGCAGAGAAGGCCAAGGGTGAGGGCGTGGACCTCGATGAGTACAAGAAGACCATCATGGCCGAGGTGAACAAGTCCATGCCTGCCTACAGCAAGGTGAATGTGGTCGAGTATATGGAGCAGCCTTTCGAGAAGACTCCTAAGATGAGTATCAAGAGGTTCATGTACAAATAGTCAGACGGAACTGCCTTTTTGTCAGTTTTTCTTACTTGGAACATATTTTGACTATGTGGGGTCGTCCTTCGGGGCGGCCTCAGTCATTTGAATGACGGGAGGGATCTTTAATATAAATAGAAACAGAACAGATTAAAACAATATTATATTATGGCGACAACAGGTAAGATTGGAGTTACGACCGAG
>CAZYCJ010000093.1:0-6807 GCA_964645495.1 uncultured Muribaculaceae bacterium | reverse complement strand
TTCAGGGGTCAGCGGCACTTGGGCTTCGGGGGTCACACGCGCGGGGCTTTTCCAGTAGGTGACAGGTCTGTTCAATTCCTCGAAAATCCTCATTGGCTTGTCTGCCTGTCTTTTTCTTTTCTTTAATTTCCTGCTATCCATAATTCAAAATTTTTGAGTGAAACATAAATTCATATACTCAATTATATGAAGCACAGGAGGTCAAGCAAAATGGAATTGAGGAAAGATTGGATCGGGAACATCAGGCGTTTCTAATCATCGGATATGGCATAGAGGGATCGCTAGAAAATACAGCTATACACCAAAAAAATCACCTCCGTTTCCGAAGGTGACAAATACTGTTGAATTATTATTGTAAGAGGATCTTCACATCATCTATGAACTTCACTGCTCGTGGATAAAGTTCATCGACCATTTCTTGGTCGCAGAAAACAAAATCATCGTAATCTCCACTGTGCCTTTTCTCAAACAGGTCGTGGAATGTTTTTCCATTCTCTTTGCTCAATATACCTTTTGACACGAAGTGCAGTCCAAGCATTGCACGAGCACCTTGATGTGTCTGGGTTGAAATATCATATTTGAGCAACAACGCAATCACGGCATAGAAACAAGCATAGTACATTCTGTTGATTGCCGCATGGTAGAAGCCACCATCTGAATTATACTTGGCTTCTTTCAGAGTCTCATACGCCCTTTCTATTCTGTAATCAATAAGAGCCTTCTTGCTTTCAGGATCAAATGTGTCTTTCATAACCTGATTCCCTCCCTCATTACATTATAGTAGAATGGTGTTTTTATAGGTCTGTCGTACCAATTCTTTTTCAGCATTATGAGCGGACTGATAAGGACTCCTGTCTCTAATTCAAGTTCATACAATGGCCATCTGATCACATCTTCATCTGCCAAAGTCAAGCGATCTCCGTTGCCATCCATAAGAACAAGAACATCAATATCGCTGTCAGAACGTGCTTCTCCGCGAGCTTCAGAGCCATACAGAAACGCTTCCGCTGTTGGAGCAACAGTTTTCACTATCTGGCGGATCTCATCAACTATTTCCTTTCTCGTTCTCATATCTTCTGCAAAATTAAGATTTTTCAAGGATTATGCAAACTTAAGGCTAATATTCGCTATATTTGCGTCAGATATAAGTTTAACCTACTTTGGAATACACCTTGGATGTAAACCAATATGTAAACCGCTGAAAATTTCTTGATTTTTACAGGATGATTGTCACAAACTTATCAAACTGATACACTTTCATAAGTTACAGATAATCAACCGATTCCCGAATAGTTCAGTTGGTAGTCTGCAAATGCGGAGCATTTGGAGACCGCAGAGAGCAAATCTGACTGTTAATCAGAGGGTCCTTGGTTCAAGTCCAAGTTCGGGAGCCACAGAGGACAAATCATCAGAAATGACGGTTTGTCCTTTTTCTTTTCCCTTATAACCCACTGATTTCAAATCAAATAGGGTTCACTCCTTCACTTTGCGACGACTGGCAACGGGGTGTTTCCATAAGTCATTGACACTCGGACAATTATAAAATCAGGCCTGTTGCCAGTGCCCTCGTTTTGATTTGTGTAGCACACGGTGCCAAAATCAAGGCTCAAATACCCGAAAAGAGAGCCGTCGTACAGATTTTATGCAGATTTCCTGTACGACGGTGATTAATGTTTCCAGGTGATGATGACAGAGGCGAGCGGAGCATTTCCCTATGCTCCTGCGGAGCGAACCCTGTCATCATCACCCGGAAATGCAGGAATACCGCACCGGCACTGCCTTATTTCTTCAGCGTATATGCCTGGAGATATTGCATGAACGGATCCTTGTTGCTGTCGCTTATAGGGATACGGGCCCCGTCTGACATGAGTACGACCGCACGTTCCACCTCTCTGACATGCTTCATATTGACGACATAAGACCTATGGGTCTGTATAAAGTTCTCGGGAAGACGCTCCTTTATCTGTCGGAATGTGGTGTGGGTGAGGAAAGGGTCCCCTTCTGCGAGATGGACCTTGAGATATTCGTTCATTCCTTCTATATACATTACCGTATCGAGGTCGACGCGAACCCATCTGTAATCCACCTTCAGATACAGGACATCCGGATCCTGAACAACCTGAGACGGAGCAAGTTCCACCGAAGGAGCATTAAGAAGGGCAAACTGTTTTTGGAGATTTCCCGCAGCACGCTGGAAATCAGCAAATCCATACGGCTTCAGAAGATAGTCGACAGCCCTCACCTTATAACTATCCACCGCATATTCAGCATAGGCGGTAGTGAAGACCACCAACGGAGGATCGACAAGCGACTTCACGAATTCCAGTCCGTTGACATCCGGCATGTTGATGTCTATGAACATGGCATCGATCTTCTCGGTCGTGAGAGCCTGCATCGCCTCATATATTCCTTCGCAAAGGCATACAAGTTCCAGATATGGTATCCTTTCTATGTAGTTGCGCAGTTTGTCCAGAGCCATAGGCTCATCATCGATTGCAATACATCTTATCTTCATCTGCATGGTATTATCAAGTTTACTGTATAATAATCCGACCCGTCCTCGATCCTTAGCGAACTGCTGTCCCCGTAAAGAAGATCCAGACGGCGTCTCACATTTTCAAGACCTACTCCTCCCGAAGAAATCTCATTCCCCTCCGTATCAGGCTTCGTGTTCCGACAGAAGAAATAAATGCTGCCCTCATTTTCGCTCAATGAAATCCTTACAGTAGACTTCCTCCTGTAACTGACGCCATGCTTGAAGGCGTTTTCCACAAATGCTATGAAAAGCAGAGGAGGCAGTTTGATATTGTCTGAAGGGTGTAGCGGCACATTCAGTTCCACCTCCACCTTGTCGGAGTGGTAGCGCTGACGCATCAGGGCCACATAACTTGATATGAACTTGACCTCGTTTGCAAAGGTAGTCATGGAGTTGTCTCCCTCATAAAGAACATACCGCATAAGTTTGGACAGTTCCAGAATCATGTCTTGTGCCCGTTCCTGATCGACCTCCACCATCGCATGGATGTTGTTCAGCATGTTCATGAAGAAATGAGGGTTGATCTGTGCCTTGAGGTACTTGAGTTCCTCCTGCATCCTCATGCTTTCAAGCACCTTGAGGTTCTCCTGTTCCCTCAGATACTTGAACAGAAGGACAATTGCAAGGTTGAAGCCGAGCATCAGAACACCCAGCAGCACATTAAGAGGCAGCGTCCTCGGCACTACGGCCGTAATATGCTCATAGACACCGAAAGACACAAGGAGGACAAGGACAGACAGGGAATACCTCTTTATCTTGCTGTCAAGCAGCAGATTGGGAATCAATATGTAATTATGCGCCAGAAACAGAACCATGAAAGGCAAAGTGCCTCCCCACCAGAAGAACACATCCTTCCAGGAATATTCCAGTCCGCGAGCAGCCTGCACCATTTCATTGACGAGAGGGTACAGGACCACGAGCGCCCACATCGAGGCATATATCAGATGCTCGACCCCCCTGGAATGGTCTTTCCCTCTGACTTTGTACATTTGCTTCACCATCCTTTCGCAATGTTGTCAGCCATAATGCCGACCAGTCTTTCACGCGCTTCCATGCTAGCCCATGCGACATGCGGCGCCAGCCTCATCCTCTCGGGATGCTTCATGGTCAGATACGGATGGTCTTCCGGCACAGGTTCGGCAACAAACACATCTATGCCTGCTCCCGCTATGATTCCGTCATCCACAGCCTCTGCGAGATCCTTCTCCACCACTATGGCTCCTCGCCCCATATTCACAAGAAAGGCCGTCGGCTTCATCTTCCCGAGTTCATCCTTTCCGATGAGATTCCGAGTCCTTTCATTCAAAGGAGCATGGATGGAGACTATGTCCGACTGTGCAAGGAGTTCATCCAAAGGCAGGCACGGATAGTCATGACAATGACCGGTACCGGATGTGGAGAAATAGCAGACATTCATGCCGAACGCCTCCGCAACCCTTGCAACCTTCTTTCCGATGTTTCCCAGACCGATGATGCCGATGGTCTTGCCTGCAAGTTCCCACCAGTTCCAGTCCGGATCAGTAAACATGCCGCTCCGCGAGTATCTTCCAGACTTGACGCTGTCATCGAAATACTGCCCGCCGCCCACAAGCGAAAGGATGTGCATGAAGGTAGACTGCACCACAGAATCAGTGGAATAACCGACAGCGTTCCTGACAGGAATGCCTTTCGAACCTGCATAATCGACATCGATATTGTTCACACCTGTAGCCGCTATACATATCAGTTTCAGGTTCGGAGCAGAATCAATAAGTGCCTTATCCACAAACACTTTATTTATAAGAAGGACATCCGTATCCTTAACCCTCTCACGTGCCTGTTCAGGAGTGGAATTCTCATATCTGACAAATTCGCCAAGGCGTTCGAACGGCTCAAAGGACACATTGCCCATCGTCGCTGCATCAAGAAAGACAATCTTCATAAGTCGGTATATTTTTAAAAATGTAAACTTACGCAAAAAGTTTCATACACGACATTCCGGACGAAGATTTTAAACAAAAAAAAGTTCAGCCGAAACTGAACTTTTAATGTGCCCGAGATAGGAGTCGAACCTACACGCCGTGAAGCACTCGCACCTGAAACGAGCGTGTCTACCATTTCACCACTCGGGCTTTGGAAAGAGAATGCAAAGATATAAAATGTTTTTGAAATACGAACTATTTTTTCGCTTTATGCTTTTAGATTCCTTTACATTACCATATCATATACATATACTCCTTCCCATCCCTCGACCGTAATCCTTATTTCAGTAAGTGCATAGTCAAGGGTCACAGTCACATCTTCCAGATCAGGAGAATTCCAATCATAGCCGCTGGAAGCAAGGTACTGCCCCAATGCAAATATCCGATCATCAGTTCCATCACTCGAAACATGAAGCAACAAGGAATCATCTGACTGCCTTGGCAGAACCACCCTACAATCATCATCAAGTCCGCACTCAAAGTCGCCCTCAGCAGGCTTCCCAACCGCATCATATCCAGACACGCATCCCGTCACCTTCATCTCAAAAGGAAGAACACCACCATCTTCTCCCACAATATCTACCACACAATGATTCTTCCTCAGGCGTACCTTTGCAACATTGATTTCATCTTCCAAAATCAAATCGGCGTCATACATATACACTTCCGGGCATGGCATTCCGAATGGTATCACCAGTCCTTCATCCGATTCCAAGCCATCTGTTCCTCCCCAAAGGCGCAGATGGATAAGTGATCTCGGAACATAAACGGAATACCCGTTTCCGACAGAGGCAAGATCCACCATATCTTTCCAGACAAAGGAATCCGCATCCGTGATGACCATGTCCGCCGAAGCGATATCACCCGACTGGTTTTCACTGAAATCAAGTATCAGAAGACATGGACAGGAATTCCGATCTTCCTTTATTGAACAGGATGATATCAGCAATAAACTGACTATGGCGGATATCATCCTTGTCAATCCTTTTTCCATGATGAAGATGCTATAAGATTTCGCTTTGAGAACCACCGGTCTCCCATCCGACTACCTCTATTGTGAACATCTCTTCATACTGATCGATATCAGATGACGGATCGTTCTTTCCAGGGCGGGTTACAACTAATGAAACATCGTATACAGCATTCTGGTTCAGTTCCGGAAGAGTAATCGGATAATAGCACAGTTCCGTACCTATATATGCCTCTACGACCAATCTTGTAGGACGTGGCTGCCAAGGATCGGCATATGACTCTTCAACATAGGGATTCGGGCAACAATAGAACACCTGACCCATCTCATATATTTCCTTCGGTTCCAGTATCTTATTATTAAGGTCATGATAAAGAAACGGTTCGCATCCGTCAACATTTCCAGAAAACTCATCTTTGCAATACCATGAACCCGGCAGAACACCTTGGCTTAGAGACGATGTCGCAAGATATATCTTATCTGCAGGTACATTTATCAGATATACAGACTTCAACTTGAAGTCAAGATCATCATATCCAGCCTGCTTGAATTGCGTGGTTATGCTTTTGAAACATATCTTCGAGACCACCCTTCTGATGCTCACAGTCTCAGACGAGGAAACAGTCAGATTCACCACCTTGCTGCCCTCCATGACCAGCGAACCTACAGCATTATGTGAAAGCAATGACCGGCTTGCCTTCAGATCCGACAACTTCAACATAGAACTCATGTCAGGAGCATTGCCCAGAACAACCACTTCCTTCTGACCCACTGTACACTGGACTTTAATCTCAGAACCGATGCTTTCAGTCTTGGAATATGCCTCCAACAATCCAGACTCAAGCGAGTACACCATCACCTGACAGTCTGTCACTACCGACTCCGCATCAGACTTTGTCGCATATTGAGGCACGCAGACCTCCAATTCAACCACTTCCCGTGCTTCTTTTGGAGCAAGATTCTCGTTTTTTTCACATGCAACTGTTACGGCCAGCATCATTGCAGCCATCAAAATTCTTTTCTTCATGACTTTTTCTTTTTTCTAGTTATCAATTCATACATTTCGGGATCCAGATTGGCTCTATGTTCCAAATATGGATCACCTGCAACACTTAATTCAAAGTACTTCAAGGCCTCGTCATACATCCCAAGTCTGGACAGTACCATGGCCTTTAGGTAGCACACCTTTGCCCGTCCGTCTTCAAGACGGTTAAGGACATCCAGGGCAGAATGGTCATATCCGGCAGAGACAAATGCAAGAGCGGCATTATAGTCATCGTAAGGCCTCAGGATACTTACCGCCTTTTTATAGTCCAGATTGCGCAGGGCCTCAAGTCCTG
>CAZYCJ010000092.1:0-7520 GCA_964645495.1 uncultured Muribaculaceae bacterium | reverse complement strand
ATCCTACTGCTTCTTTGAGGATTTGCGGCGGGACTTGCGCTTTGACTCCTGGATAGCCTTGCGGACCTTCTCCTTGCGTGCAGCCTTGTTGATACCCACGGTCACATTGTCGAATGAGCCGTCCTCGCCCTTGATGAATGAGGTACCTCTGCCATATTCGTAATCTATACGGTCATACACCCTGTCCTCAAGCCCTGTCTCGATGAGCTCATAGTCGAGGAGTTTCTGTTCAAGATTAGTTTTCTTTACACGGATGCGCACAGGATCTCCAAGATTGTAGACCACTTTCGAACGCTTTCCTACCAGTCTGTAACGGTCGGCGTCAAATTCGAAGAAATCACTTCTGATATCCCTCAACGCCACCATACCTTCGATCATCGTCGGCTCGATCTCCACATACATTCCCCACTCGGTGAGTCCCGAGATATGACCTCCGAAGGTATAGCCCACCTTGTCTTCCATGAATTCGATAAGTTTATACTTGATGCTGGCCCTTTCTGCCTCAGCCGCCACAATCTCCCTCTCGGTAGCATACTTGCACATCTTGTCATAAGTATCCTTCTTAGCGGAATCTCCCCCCGAAAGATAGCGCTCGAGAAGTCTGTGAACCATCATGTCGGGATATCGTCTGATAGGCGATGTGAAATGCGTATAATATTTGAATGCAAGACCATAGTGGCCGAGGTTCTCGGTGTCGTAACGGGCCTTTGCCATGGCCCTGAGCGAGAGAAGTTCGATGGCATTGAACTCCGGAGTATCCTTTGCGGCTGCAAAGAGGGTGTTGAGTTCCCTCGATATTTCCTTTCCGTTGCCGGTCGGCCCCATCTTGTATCCGAAGTTGCCGATGAAGTTGCGGAGATTATCGACCTTTTCCTGATTCGGTTCGTCATGGACACGATACACAAAGGTCTTCTTCGCCTTTGCGACAAATTCCGCAACGCACCTGTTGGCAAGAAGCATGAATTCCTCGATGAGCCAGTTCGCCTCCTTAGTGACCTTCTGATAGACATTCACCGGACGTCCTTTCTCATCCACCTCGACCTTCATCTCAGGTCTCTCGAAACTGATGGCTCCATTCGCGAATCTCTTCTTGCGAAGTTTCGCAGCAAGTCTGTTCAGAACGAGGACAGCATTCTTCACCTCCTCGGAAACTCCTTCATGCACAACCTCAGGGCCTCCTTCGATGATGGCCTGAGCCTCTTCATATGAAAATCTCTGATCGGAATATATCACAGTCTTTCCAAACCATTGGCCTGCTATGCGACCAAGAGGAGTGATCTCAAAGACAGCAGAGAAAGTCAGTTTCTCCTCGTTCGGACGGAGAGAGCAGAGTTTGTTGCAAAGTTTCTCCGGCAGCATCGGAACAGTCCTGTCCACAAGGTATACGGAAGTACCGCGGCTGCGCGCCTCCTCGTCCACGACAGAACCGGGACGGACATAATGCGTGACATCTGCGATATGGACTCCGACTTCATAGTTGCCGTTCTCCAGTATCCTGAACGAGAGGGCGTCGTCAAAGTCCTTGGCGTCTGCAGGGTCGATGGTGAAAGTCAGGATACTGCGGAAATCCCTGCGGGAAGCGATGTCTTCAGCGGTGATCTCTTCCGATATCTGGTCTGCAGCATTGGCCACTGCCGGTTCGAAACGGTATGGAAGAGCATATTCCGCGAGGATCGCATGCATTTCCGTATCATTATCGCCCGGCTCGCCGAGGACATCCACGATGCGTCCGCGAGGGTTCATCTCGCCTCGCGGCCAGTCGTCCACGACTGCTGCGACCTTCATTCCCGAACGCGCCCGGAGTTCCCTGCGGCCGTATCCGTCCTCATCCGGTTCGAATACGCCATGAACTGCAAATACATCCTCCGCCACAGGCTTCAGGTATCCGGTCTCATCCTTCTGATCAGCAACACGGTCCTTTACCTTGTGCCTGCGATATCGGGAATCATCACTTTCGGTGAACGGGATAGTGATGTCATATGGCATGAAACGGCTCTGCATGAGCACCCAGGCCTGATCGCCGACAACATGCAGGACACCGATGAACGGCTTGGGAGACCTCTCGATCACCGCGACCACCTCTCCTTCACGACGTTGACGGTCGGTCTTGGGTCTGGTCACCGCAACGCGGACTGTATCTCCATTGAGGGCTCCATGCGTCTTCGATGCTTTCACGAACACATCATCCTCCTCACCTTCCACAATGACAAAGATATAGCCTTCCCTTGTCATCTGCACCCTGCCTTCCACCAACGGGAAAACCTTCTTTTCCTTCTTGCCTCTGCTGCGGCCCTTGCCGCGCGAATTGTTCTTTCTTGCCATAAATTCAATCTTAAATCATACAAAATTAACAATTTTTATTCTACTTCAATAGTTCGTTAAATTTTTAAAATTAAGCAGCGTCCGAGAGTTGCTCGAATCCAAAGTTTGCAGCATAGCTTCGCATGAGGTTTAGTGTTGATAGAGACATGTTGAAAGCGAAGTCCAACGCCTGCTCATTGCGAGCTTGGCAGTGAGTCAGACCAGTGAGTCCCTTGCCTGAGCGGTATAAAAAAATGAGAGCTATCATCGCTCTTGATGGCAGCCCTCTTCATGCGGTTGCGGTCATAAACCTTCTTAGACTTTCTGCAAAGTTAATCTTTATTCTGTAAGTTCATCCCTGATTGGACACCGGTTTCAAGGCGTTGCACGTCTTCCAAGGTATCATCGCGGCCTCCACAACGCTGGATGTCATAGCCGGTCTTCGCACTTACATACCTAGCCCATCTCTTCCACTCTCCAGTATGACATAAACCGTCAGGTACCGTATGTATGAGTTCATGGATTAGGGTGTTCCTCAAGGATCTCTCCGTGTTTTGCAAGGTATGGCCTGAAATCTCTATATAGAAATCATATTCAGTATATCTTTTCAGACTGCCCTTGGTACAGCATCTTCCGAAATTGGTACGCCCAACTCCATCATCAGACCTATTATCTTTAGACACATATAGTTTGACATTTTCTATTTCACTCTGAATTGTTGAATAGGTATCCATCAATATGGTAATTATAATGTACTTGCAGATTTACATTTCGCCTATTGCAGATTAAGCGCAATGCTAGAATCGCGTAAAAGGAAAGAGTCGTGATTCGCACAGCTCTATTGGATTCTCAAAGGGTAATCTGGCATGTTGCTCAGACTTAATACTTAATTTCCCTTATACGGCTTCGCAGCCCCTTTAGTTTTTCTATAAGTTCCTCATATGGCAAAGAATCACCATATATGAATGTATTGCTTCTCATCTTCTGATAATCATCCCTCCACAACTGATAGACTTCACCCTCTGGAATAAAATTTATTGTTGAAGGATGATGAGTTGAATAATCTATTCCCTTTATAGCATTGAATATGGAGCGGTGCGTTATGATTTCCCGGTACATTTCCACATCTGCCAATGCCGCTTCAGCAAATGGTGTATCCATCAGGCGGGACAAATCATACAGGTGGCGGCTCATACGATTTACACGAGTATGGTTTTTCTGCAGTTCTTCATGCAGAAGAAATACCTTCTCCAGAAATGTTCTGCTCGGTACGACAGCATATACATCAAATGTAAAATCAGCAAACTCCTCAGGATAAACATCCTGCACAAATGGTCTGATTGTAATCCTTCCACGAGGTTCTCTAAGTGAACGGCTACTGAACTCAATCTTGATTCTTGAATCTACGTACTCGTTTTCGGCACAGTAACTCTTATATGGAATGAAGCATACCTCCATGAGCTGCTCAAAGAACTGCCTTATCTTCTCCCTTATCATCGCATTAAGAATTTATACTTGTACTTCTCAGTATCCTCAATGGCGATGCATTCGTTGGATTATTCCGACGAAAAAACGGGCGATTTGGGAAACGACTTAAACCGGAAAAACCTACTGATTTGGGGATTTTATAAAATACGTTTTACAATTTTGTAAAACACGTTTTGCGATTTTGTAAAATAGACGTATATTTGGAAAAAATTTAGACCATGTATAATCGCGCACAACTATCGGTACTCAAGTCACGAATGGCAGAGCCAAGGCGTACCATACACGTAGTGATGGGACCTCGTCAGGTCGGAAAATCAACTATGATAGACCAGTTTGTGGAAAAGGCAACTGTTCCTTACAGTCTCTTCAGTGCTGACGGAGTCGGCAAGACGAACACAGCCTGGATTTCAGAGAAATGGCATGAGGTGAGAACCAGGATGATGCTGTACAACGAAACAGAGCATATCCTGATCATAGACGAAATTCAGAAAATCATCGGATGGAGCGAGATAGTCAAGAAGGAATGGGACAAGGATACAAGGGAGAAGAGAAACCTTAAGGTCATCCTTCTGGGCTCATCCCGTCTCCTTATACAGAAAGGACTCGAAGAGTCACTGGAAGGCAGGTATGAAGCGCTCAAGATGGGCTACTGGGAATGGGAGGAGATGAGGGACGCCTTCGGCTTCACGATGGAGCAGTTCATCTACTTTGGAGGCTTCCCCGGCCTGGCTCCTTACATCAATGACGAGGACCGCTGGCGTAAGATGATGGAGGATTCCATCATCTCACCGATACTCAACCATGACATCCTTGACATCGAGGAGATCCGCAACCCACCTCTTCTGCGTCAGGTGTTCGAGCTCGGCAGCATCTATTCCGCACAGGAGATATCCCTCACCAAGATGCAGGGGGTTGTCAACAGCGGTACCGTTCCGACAATCAGTTCATACCTCAAGATCCTCGACGAGACGATGCTTATCAAGCCTCTCCAAAAGTATGACAACTCTGCCATCAAGACCAAGAACTCGATTCCCAAGCTCCAGGCATACAACAATGCGTTCAGGAACAGCTACTGTCAGCATACCTTCGAGGAGGCCCTGATGAACAAGACCGAATGGGGAAGACAGGTAGAGTCCGCCGTAGGTGCATATCTGGCTGGACGCGCGATTCTTGACGGCTTCGAACTTCTCTTCTGGAGGGACGAGAAGAAGAATGAATGCGACTATGTCCTCAAGAAAGGAGAGCGTCTCATCGCAATCGAAGTGAAGAGCGGCCACGCCGACAACATAGACGGCTACCACGCATTCATGAAGAAATTCGAGAAGAATATAGTCAACTCGTTCATCGTCGGTATGGAGGGACTTCCTCTGGAGGATTTCTTCAGGCTGAACATTCCTTCACTGTTCAGGACATCATTGAAGTAGTCACATATATCAATTACAGCAAGAAAGGCAGCTCGGACCACCAGTCCGGGCTGCCTTGGGAGATAGAGGTTCACGTCATCACGACGCTCCTCAGTGCCGATCGGCAAGCAAGTCCGGCCAACATACCGTTTATCCGCTCATCAGTTTTAGGGCCATCCCATCTCCTATAAGGTCTATAGTTTCGACGCCGTTGCTGCGGCTTGATTTCCTTATTGTCGAATATGACCGGAGCCATCGTCAAGAAGGCGATCACGATCAGACCTATTATCTTTAGACACATATAGTTTGACATTTTCTATTTCACTCTGAATTGTTGAATAGGTGGAATTACTCTTCCTTAAGAAAGTCCTTCGACAAGCGGTTTACCTCATCGATATTCAATGCCGGCAGGTTAATATCCTCTACTCCTTCAAATTCCAGGAGGAATTCCATATAGGTAGGAAGATTCAGAAGATAACCCTCGCGTCCCACATTATAATCTCCAAATTTCATGGCATGATCCAGATGGTAAACGGACTTGTTCTTTACTGCTGTTGCCAGACTTTTTGCCTTTGCGGTCTTAGCCTTCACTTCTACAGGGATGCACTCACCTTTCTGCCTGATTAAGAAATCCAGCTCAAGACCGCTGTCTCTAAGGTGATAATATAGACCTTGTCCCTTCTTATGAAGACAATCGGCCATGATTCCTTCATAGATAGCACCTTTATATCCGTACAAATTCCCTTGCAGGACATCGGCCCTCGTTCCGGGATCGAGCATGGCCATCAAGATGCCAATATCCGTTGGATAAACTTTGAACACGTCATCTTTGGCATTTCCAGACAGCGGAAGTTCCGTCGCAAAAGTGTTATAGCATCGCCGGATGATGCCCGCATCCTCAAGCCACTGAAGGCTTCCGGCGTACTGAGACGCACGTCCGCCTTTTTTTACAACAGAGTACTGGAATTTCTTGTTCTCTTTGGCAAGTTGCCGGGGAATGGACTCAAAGCATTCGCGAATATGGGGTTTGTCGGCATCATCGGCGTATTTGACCATATCGTCCTTGTACTCATCGATGATGGACTCATACATGGCTGCCACTTCCCCCATATGGTTTGTCTCAAGAAACTTGTTGACACATGCCGGGAGTCCACCAACAATGACATATCGATAGAGAAGCTGTTTGAAAGCATGATGAATTCCTTCCGGCACAGGACGTTCCTCGACAAAGCATCTTCTGACAGCATCGATCGCTTCCTGTCGGATGCCGTTCGCCCACAGGAATTCTTCGAAGTCCAGCGGGCACATCTGGATGATGGTCTCATAGCCTACGGGGATGGAATTCTTCCCCAACTTCTTGTTCTTTTTTTTCTTTGCTCTTTCCCCATAGCCTTTGACACCCAGCAGAGAGCCGGTTGCTATGATGTCAAAACGCCCATCCGTCTTGAATGATTTCAGAGAGGTCCTGGCATCAGGGCAATCCTGAATCTCGTCGAGAATAATACAGGTCTTGCCCGGAACAAACTTGGATTCCGGCATTAGGGTGGAGAGGTTCAGCAGGATTGTATCCACATCTTTGGAGCCCAGGAAAGCCGTAATCTTATCCGGTTCCAGTGCGAAATTCAAATACACTACATTTTCATAGTTGTCTTGGGCGAATTGTTGCACAATGAAGGTCTTGCCGCATTGACGGATGCCCTTGATGACAAGAGGATTGTGTTTTGGAGTGCTCTTCCACTGAGCGAGCGTTTCTTCTATTTTTCTTTTAAGCATATCTGGTCAATTTCTGTATCCAGAGACAAATTTACACTTTTTCAAGGGAATAATTCAAGTTTATTACATTTTTTCAAGCGAATAATTAGAGAAATCTACATTTATTTCTCCATCTCCTGCTCGAAGCTTCATGGCATCGGCCTTGGTCTTCTCGGCGATGTCGATATAGGGCTTCATGGCCTGGTAGTCGGAGTGGCCTGTCCACTTCATAACCACCTGGGGCGGGATGCCGCTGGAGAGGGCGAAGCAGATGAAGGTGCGGCGGCCGGCGTGGGTGCTGATGAGGTCGCTCTTGGAGTAGGTTTCCTCCACCCGCTCTCCGCCACGGTAGCAGATCTTGATGATGGGCGAATTGAATCCTACCTACCTTTAGGTGGAGATGAAAGCGTAAAATTCAGAAAATATCAGGTCTCACGTTTCAGTAGAATAATGCAGGGGGGGGGAGAGCCAGTTACAGAAAATCCTTTATGAGAGATTATTGCAGAATAAGCATTTTTTCATATATTTGATGTAGTTTGATTAAGATTCTTTGAGTATCAAACCATTAAGAAGAAC
>CAZYCJ010000091.1:0-7615 GCA_964645495.1 uncultured Muribaculaceae bacterium | reverse complement strand
GACTGACCTATGCTCTTGACCATCGGGCGTGACGGATTGTATTGCCTCTCGATATAAGGCACGGATGTCGGGACATGACAGTGATAGAGCCCCTGACGGAACGAGATGTCTTCGCTGAATACGTAGTCGTTCGGTTTGCTGTAGTATCCTGCAGGGAGATATCCTGTGGCGTGGGATGAAAAGATCATGCCGTAACTTTTCGCAGGGAAATTGTCTCTGACATGCTTGAGGACCGAATTGAGTTGATGGGCAGATGCTGAGATTACCGATGTGTCGTATCGTATCAGCGTGTCTGCCACGGTATTGCCTTCACTGTCTTGAAAAACGCGGAACAGTACGGGCTCGGTCGGAGTCTTGAAATCCGATCTGGATCTTGACAGGTGGGAGTACACAAGAAGCACGTCGTTGTTACGTCCCTCTTGCGGAACCCATCCCTTCATGAGGTCTTCGATATCCTCTTTAAGGTATCCTTGCAGGTCGTTATAACCGGCGCTGTACAGGAGAAGGACCTTTCTTGTATCATCGGTTTCCACCCTGTTGCCGGGGTTGGATCCCGTAGTCCCGTAAGGATCTGCTTCAAAGTCCCATTCTGACTTCTCGCAGGCTTGAAAGACCATGAGTATGGCTGATATATATATAAGTAGTCGTTTCATGTCAGCATGTTTTACATTCTGCAAATATAATTATTTTTGATATAATTGTTACCTTTGTCGGAATTCCCTTGGTAAGTGAGAATCAAACAATACCATAAAATGAAACTTTCAGTAAAAATGATCATTATTTCAGGCCTTGCCGCTGCCTCGGTCTCATGTACGGACAAAGCGGCTGAGACAGACGGATTCAGATATCTTCTGGACGAGTTTGCAGACGTGAAGGTAATGCGTTATACCGTTCCGGGATGGGAGGGGCTCACGCTTAAGCAGAAGGAATATGTCTACCATCTCTCTGAGGCGTCGAAATATGGACGCGACATCATCTGGATGCAGAACTGCCGTTACAATCTTGATATCCGCAAGGTTCTGGAGGCGGTGTTCGAGAATTACGAGGGTGACCGCAACTGTGACGAATTCAAGAAGTTCGAGACTTATGCGAAGAGAGTATTCTTCAGCAACGGTATTCATCATCATTATGCTGAAGATAAGTTCTTCCCTGAGTGTACACGGGAATATTTCCGTAGCGTGATGGCTGCAGTCGGAATGGAGTCAGAAGAACTTCTGACCGTCATCTATGATCCGACCGTCTATCCTCAGCGTAAATCTACAGATAAGAGCGGAGACATAGTCGCGGAGTCTGCAGTCAATTTCTATGAAGGCGTCACCAAGGCTGAGGCAGAGAAATTCTATGCTGACATGGTCGATCCTGCCGACAAGACACCGATATCTTACGGACTCAACAGCAAGCTCGTGAAGGGTGCTGACGGAAAGATCTATGAGGATGTATACAAGGTAGGCGGACTTTATGGTCCTGCCCTTGAGAAGATCTGTGCCGAACTGGAGGCCGCAGCCGCAGTCGCAGAAAACGATACTCAGAAGGCATATATCGCCGACCTCGTGGAATACTACAGGACCGGTGACCTCGGATTGTGGGACTCATACAATATCAAATGGGTCAATGATACTCTCGGAACCGTGGATTTCGTGAACGGATTTGTCGAAGACTATAACGATCCTCTCGGCCGTAAGGCGACCTGGGAAGGCCTTGTGAACTTCAAGGATACCGAGGCTTCGAAGAGAGCCGAACTCATCAGCGACAATGCCCAGTGGTTCGAGGATAACTCTCCTGTGGACGGAAGATTCAAGAAGAAGGAGGTGAAGGGAGTGACCGCCAAGGTCATCAATGTAGCGACACTCGCCGGCGACTGCTATCCTGCCGCACCTATCGGAATCAACCTTCCTAACGCAGACTGGATCCGCCGTGAGCATGGTTCGAAGTCGGTGACCATAGCCAACCTTACTGCCGCATACGGCAAGGCTGCGCAGGAGTCGCCGAAGAACATGCTTTCTGAGTTTGCATGGTCTGAAGGAGATATAGCATTTGAGAAGAAATACGGAGATCTTACAAACGACATCCACACCGATCTTCACGAGTGTCTCGGACATGGTTCGGGCCAGTTGCTCCCTGAGACGTCTCCTAATGCTCTCGGAGAATACAGTTCGACTCTTGAGGAGGCTCGTGCCGACCTCTTCGGACTCTACTATATGGCTGATCCTAAACTGGTCGAACTCGGAATTCTTCCTGATATGGAGGCATACAAGGCCCAATATTCAAGTTATATCCGCAACGGACTCTTCACTCAGTTCAACAGAGTCGAGTTGGGCAAGAAGAATACTGAGGCCCATATGCAGAACCGCAAACTGATTGCCGACTGGTGCTACGAGAAGGGTCTTGCGGACAAAGTCATCGAGAAGAAGGTACGTGACGGCAAGACCTATTTCGTGGTGAATGACTACGAGGCTCTTCGCGGTCTGTTCGGAGAACTTCTCGCCGAGGTGCAGAGGATAAAGTCTGAAGGTGACTTTGAGGCAGGAAAGGCTCTTGTCGAGAACTATGCGGTCAATATCGACCCGGTTCTTCATAAGGAAGTCCTCGAGCGTTACGCTTCTCTCGGACTGAAGCCGTACGGAGGCTTCCTCAATCCTGAGATCGTACCTGTCGAGAAGGGCGGAAAGGTTGTGGATTATGAGATCGTGTACTGCGACAACTATCTCGACCAGATGCTCCGGTACGGCCGCAAATATTCGACCCTCTAACCCCATCCTGCAGGAGGTGTGCCCCGTCATCCTGAGAAGCCCGAAGGGCGACGTGAGGATCTGATTTGAACGAAGTGAAGGAATTATTGAAAGACTACAGAAACTATCTTAAGATAGAACGTGCGATGTCACCGAATACAGTGGCATCGTACTGTTCTGATGTACGGAAGTTTCTGGAATCCCTGGAAGTGCGTGCAGAGAATGTGACCGCCGAAGATGTGAACGGCTATCTTTCGGATTGCTCTGCTCTCGACAAACGCTCCCAGGCCCGTCATCTCAGTTCTCTGAGGTCTTTTTACGGGTGGCTTGTGCTGGAGGGGCTGGTTACGGACAATCCGTGCGACCTTGTCGATTCTCCTAAGCTCGGCCGCTATCTGCCTTCCGTACTTTCTTTGGAAGAGGTGGAGGCAATCCTGGATTCTGTGGATGTCTCCGGGTGGCAAGGACTCCGTGACAAGGCCATTCTTGAAGTCCTTTACGGATGCGGACTCCGTGTGTCGGAAGTGAAGGATCTGAAGATTTCGGGCCTGTATTTCGACGAAGGATTCGTACGGGTCGTGGGAAAAGGAAATAAGGAAAGGCTGGTTCCGCTTGGAGATGTCGCTGCAGACGCTGTCAAGGCTTATCTTGAGGCCCGTCCGCAGGCCGATGGCGCGGATGCCGACGATATCCTTTTCCTCAACAGGTTTGCGCGTCCTCTGAGCAGAGTCTCGGTGTTCAAGATGATAAAGAAGCAGGCTCTGGTGGCAGGGGTGTGGAAATCCATATCGCCGCATACCTTCCGCCATTCCTTTGCAACACATCTGATCGAGAACGGAGCCGACCTGAGGGTGGTGCAGGAAATGCTCGGACATGAAAGCGTCACCACGACGGAAATCTATACCCATGTCGACAGTACGACATGGCATCTGGAGATCATCGACCGTCATCCCCGCCGCCCGTCTTCTGTCATCCCGAGCGAAGTCGAGGGATCTATTCGATAATTATTACTACATTTGCCGATCATTAATTCAAAAATCAATATGGACAAGAACAGTTATGCATTGGGCATGAGCATTGCCCACAATATGATGAACTCAGGTATTCAGAAGATCGAGTTCGACGATTTCGCAGCAGGCGTGAAGGCCGTGCTTACAGGCTCTGAGCCTGCAGTCTCATTCCAGGAGGCAGGCCAGTTGCTCGACAAGTATTTCGCAGAGATAGAGGCTGAGCAGAAGGCTCAGGCTGAGGCCATGAGCGCTGCAATGCGTGAGGAAGGGGAAGTGTTCCTCAAGATGAATGCTGAGAAGGAAGGCGTTGTGGTACTCCCAAGCGGTCTTCAGTACAAGGTGATCACAGAGGGTACAGGCAAGAAGCCGTCTGCAACTTCACAGGTGAAGTGCCACTATGAGGGAACCTTCCTCAACGGAGCCAAGTTCGACAGTTCTTATGACCGTAACGAACCTGCGGTATTCGGCCTCAATCAGGTGATCCCCGGATGGACTGAGGGTGTGCAACTTATGTCAGAGGGATCTAAGTACGAGTTCTATATCCCTTATAACCTCGGCTATGGCGAGCATGGTGCTCCTGGCGCTATCCCTCCATATGCTACACTGAAGTTTGTAGTCGAACTCATTGAAGTACTCTAGTGGAGATCTTCACCCTGATCACAGGGGTGATCTACATCATCCTTGAGATACGTCAGAAGAACGCCATGTGGCTGGTGGGTGTGCTTACGAGCCTGGCAGCCATGTGGGTTTTCTTCCGTCAGGGCCTTTATGCCTCGTTTGCCCTCAATGCCTACTATCTTGTGACGGCCTTTGTGGGACTATGGCAGTGGGGACGCGACAGGAGAAGGATAGGGGCGGATGAGACCGTATCCGGAGGAGATGATATGATCCATCTTAACCCTTTGACTTTCAGGACTGTGCTCGTGAGTCTGGTGATAACGGTTGCGGGTACGTTCGCTCTGTCGGAGCTGATGGAGGTTTTTGAAAATCCGATGTCCCTTATGGATGCCGCTGTGGCCGTGCTCAGTGCTGTGGCTACATGGTGGCTCGTCAAGTCATATATATGGCAATGGTGGCTATGGGTTGTCGCCGATCTTATGCTGGCCGTCATGTGCGCCATGCAGGGACTTTGGTGGATGTCGGCCCTTTATGCCGCATACACCGTGGCTGCTGTCTACGGATATTTCCATTGGCGGAAGAACGGACGATATATTTGAGACCTTTAGTCGATAGCGAAACTTAAGTGACCCTATGGTGATAATTGCGGAAAGCGGTGCGACCAAGACGGCTTGGCGCGGACTCTGTGAGGGTGGGGAAGTGCGGCGGATTCAGACCGCCGGACTCAGTCCCACATGTCTGGATCATGATGCCGTCCGTTCTCTTGTGCGTGAGGCGGTTCCTTCCTTGAACCCTGATGGCGCTCGTGTGCGTCAGATTGTGTTTTATGGGGCGGGGCTTGTGTCCGATCAGTCTGCTGCCCCTCTGAGGGAGGCTCTGGAGATGTGGTGCCCCTTTGCCCAAATCCATTTCCATTCGGATATACTGGCGGCCGCGAGAGCCTTGTTCGGCGACGGTACGGGAGTCGTGGCCATAATGGGTACGGGTTCCAACAGTTGTCTGTATGAGAATGGCACTGTTGTACGGAACATCCGTCCCGGAGGATATATTCTCGGTGACGAGGGAAGCGGAGTGTCGCTCGGACGTGCCTTTCTTGCGGATTTTGTGAAAGGAATGCTGCCGGAGCAGGTGGAGGAAGCGTTTGTGCGTGAATTCGGACTGGATTATCCTCAGATCGTACGCAAGGTTTATAAGGAACCTGCGGCATCGGCCTTCATGGCATCTCTGGCGCCTTTCATTCTGTCCCATGCGGATGATCCTTATGTGGAGTCCCTCGTGCAGGAATGCCTGGAGTCGTTCGTGAGGCGTGCTCTTGCCCGATATTCTGACCCTTCCGACGTCAGGACCAGTATGGTCGGAGTCGTCGGCTCCTTCGGATGTGCCTGCGGGAAGCGTCTGCGGGAAATAGGCGAAAGGTATGGACTTGAGTTCGTGAAGTTTGTGAAATCCCCTATAGATGAATTGGTAAAGTATCATGGCATATAAGGAAAATTACCCGTCAAGACTTCTGGAAGAAGCTGTGGATGCGATCAGTTCCCTCCCGGGGGTAGGGCGTCGCAGCGCGCTCCGTCTTGCCCTGCACCTTCTGAAGCAGCCGCAGGAGAATGTCCATCATTTCACTGCGTCCATCGACCGTCTCCGTGATGATGTGAAGTATTGCAGGCACTGCATGATGATCGCTGACGAAGAGGTCTGCTCCATCTGTTCGGACAAGTCCCGTGACCATAAGACCATCTGCGTCGTCGAGAGTGTCCGCGATGTCATGAGCATCGAGAATACCGGACAGTATCATGGTGTGTATCATGTGCTTGGCGGCATCATCTCGCCTATCAACGGCATCGGACCTTCCGACCTTACCATCCGCGGACTCGTCACCCGCGTGCAGCAACTTGTTTTGCCTGGCGAAGTGATTCTGGCCCTCAGCGGCGACGTCGAAGGCGAGACCACCTCGTTCTATATCTACAGGCAGATCGCTCAATACGGAGTGAAAGTGTCGTCACTGGCGCGCGGCCTAGGCTTCGGTGACGACTTGGAATATGCCGACGAACTCACCCTCGGCCGCTCCATCGTCAACCGTCAGATCTTCAAACCGTAATCATATACTTCTCGACCCGGCCTGCCGTCATCCTGAGCGAAGTCTCTTCTGTCATCCCGAGCGAAGTCGAGGGATCTGTTTGGTAGTCTGAAATAAAAATGGTATATTTGCAGGATGGCATATTTATGCAAGCCTGTTTCGAAGTATGATTGAGATCTTCTACAAGAAAGACGGACAGATGATGGTTTCCCAGTCGGAGACTGATTTCGCAGTAATCCCATACTCAGATGTGGTCTGGATCGACCTCTTTACCCCGACGGGCGAGGAGAAGCGGGCTGTGGAACATTTCCTCGGAACCACTATCCAGAACCGTGCACAGGCTGAGGAGATCGAGATTTCGTCGCGATTCTATGAGACGGAGAAGGCCATCTTCGCCAACACCTCATTCCTCATTCCCGGACCTGACGAGTATAACGAGGAGACAGTCTCGTTCATCCTGACCGACGACATCCTCACCACTCTTCGTGAATGTCCTCTGCGCAGTTTCACAGACCTTCAGCGCAGGCTTCTTGCCTTTCCTAAGATGTATGATTCGGGTCATGTCGCCTTTCTCAGCATTCTCGAACAGCGTATCGACCTTGATGCAGACATGGTCGAGCTGGTGTCGAAGGAGATCACCCAGTACAACAAGAAAGTCTCTCTGGGGGAGGATATCAGCGAAGAATTCCTCATCGACATCAACCAGTTGCAGGACAACACGATGCTCATCCGTGAGAACATCATCGACAAGCAGCGAGTCATCTCCAGCATCATCAAGTCGAAGAAATATCCGCAGGAGTACCACTCGAAACTGAATGTACTACTGAAGGACATCTCGTCCCTGATCAACCACACAGACTTCGGTTTCGAACGTCTGGAGTATCTTCAGAACACCGTCCTCGGTATCATCAATCTCGACCAGAACAAGATCATGAAGGTGTTCACCCTCGTATCCCTGATGCTCATGCCGCCGACCCTGATCGCAAGTTTCTTCGGAATGAATGTGAAGTTCGGGTGGTTTGTCGGCCATTCCGGCTGGGCCTGGGTGGTGATCCTCCTCCTGATGGCCTTCTCCCTCGTCGTCATCTTCTGGATCTTCAAGAAACGCAGGATGTTCTAGGAATTTTATCGAAATCCTTTGAAAATCCGAAAATTATCCATATTTTTGCGCGCCTTTTAGACCA
>CAZYCJ010000090.1:0-7731 GCA_964645495.1 uncultured Muribaculaceae bacterium | reverse complement strand
ACTTGCCGTGGCAGCGATCTATACATGGATACAGGAGAAGGCCGGGCAGAAAGGCTCTGTAGCGACAGCATCGGCCGTGACAATCATCCTTCTCGGAGTACCTGCCCTCATGGCGGCAGAGAACTGGGACGACCACGACCGCAGCAACAGATACACTGCAGTCGAGATGGCAAAGAATTACCTCAATTCCGTAGGTCCGAACGGTATCCTTGTGACCCATGGAGACAACGACACATTCCCGCTGTGGTACGCTCAGGAAGTGGAGAATGTCCGCACGGATGTCCGCATCGCCAACACATCGCTTCTCGGAACCGACTGGCACATAGACCAGATGAAATGGGCCATGAACGAGTCCGCACCTCTGGACCTCACCGTAGGCCCTCGACAGTATCTCTACGGAACAAACGAATTCATATATATATATGACACGCGCGACACCGCAATACTGCTCTCGGACGTAATGAGGATATTCAAGCATCCGGACGCAAAACTCCCTCTTACGAGCGGAAAGATGGCGGACTACATCATGTCACGCAAACTCATCATACCTGTAAACAAAGAGAATGTCATCAAGTACGGTATCCTTGACGAGAAGTACGCAGACATGATTCCTGATCAGATCACTCTCACCATACCTAAGGACAAGGACTACATCACCAAGCAGGAACTCTTCATGCTCGACCTTTTGTCCAATTATCAGTGGGACCGTCCGATCAATCTCCTAAGCATGGGAGGCGACATCAACATAGGACAGAAGGAATATCTGATGTATGAAGGATTCTCATACAAGTTCGTCCCTATCAAGAACAAGATGAAGAGCACCGAAATCGGATTCGCCGATCCCGAAGACCTGTATCATAAGGTAAAGAATGTCTTCACATGGGATGCTCTCAAGAGGACGGACTACTTCGTGGATTACCATAACTTCTATACCTTCTGCGGAGTACTCTCGCAGCGCAACCTCTTTGTGAACACCGCAAAGGAACTGCTGAAGATCGGTGACACAGAGCGCGCCATCGAAATGCTCGATATGTGTCAGGAGTGCGTACCTGAGGAGAACTACCCTCTCGACATGACCTATCTCGGCTTCTCGAACGAATACATGGTCCTCGACATGATCGAGACCTATTACAGGGCGGGCGCTGACGACAAGGCTCTCGACCTAGCCAAGAGGTTCACTGACGAGATCTTCGTCTCGACGGAGTTCTTCCTGGAATATTACGACTGGGCGAAGAAGGAGTTTGAGAGTTGCTTCAACTGCATCTCCTATGCTGCAGACCTGGCGGATCACTTCGGAGACCATGAGTACGCACAAAACATCCGTGACAGGTTCAATACCCTCCTCGGAATGGGAGAAGAGGTCCCGGAAGATGCTCAAACAACAGAAATCGGGTAAAACAACGATTAAAACAACAGGACTTACAACACACATATGCAGAAAGAGGGCGATCTTTGCCTTCGGTTAAGAATCTTATTCGTCTCTTTCTGCACTCCTGTTATTTTCTATAAATGTGTGCAATTCCATTCAGGAGCAGAAAGTATAAAAAAGGGAAGCCGTGACGGTTTCCCTTTTTTATTAATCGAGTTTCAGGACGGCCATGAAGGCTGATTGCGGAACTTCGACCGTGCCGATCTGACGCATCCTCTTCTTTCCCTGTTTCTGCTTCTCGAGGAGTTTTCTCTTACGCGAAATATCACCTCCGTAACACTTCGCCGTCACATCCTTTCGTACGGCCTTTACAGTCTCTCTGGCGATGATCTTCGCACCGACTGCCGCCTGGATGGCGATGTCGAACTGCTGACGAGGGATGAGTTCCTTGAGTTTCTCACACATCTTGCGACCGAAGTCGTAGGCGTGGTCCGCATGGATAAGGGTTGACAAGGCATCCGCAGGATCTCCGTTGAGGAGGATGTCAAGTTTGACGAGTTTTGCCTCCTTGAATCCGATGACATGATAATCAAACGAAGCATATCCTTTCGAGATGGATTTGAGTTTGTCGTAGAAGTCGAAGACAATCTCAGAAAGCGGCATCTCGTATGTGAGTTCGAGACGGTCTGCGGTAAGATAGTGCTGATTGATGAGTATTCCCCTCTTGTCAAGACAGAGTTTCATGATAGGTCCGTAATAGTCCGAACGGGAGATTACCTGCGCCCTGATGTATGGCTCCTCGATCTTGTCGATGAGGGTTGCAGGCGGAAGCCCCGAAGGGTTATGGACATCGAGGACCTCGCCCTGCGTCGTATATACCTTATATGACACGTTCGGAACCGTGGTGATCACATCCATGTTGAACTCCCTGAAAAGACGCTCCTGGACTATCTCAAGATGCAGAAGTCCCAGGAAGCCGCAACGGAATCCGAAACCGAGGGCAAGAGACGACTCAGGCTCGAAGACGAGGGATGCGTCGTTGAGCTGGAACTTCTCCAGCGACGCGCGGAGTTCCTCATACTGGTCTGTCTCCACAGGATACATTCCGGCAAAGACCATAGGTTTCACCTCCTCGAATCCTGCGATAGCCTCCTTGCACGGAGCGGCCACATGGGTGATGGTATCTCCCACCTTCACTTCCACGGCACTCTTGATGCCGGAGATGATGTAGCCAACGCTTCCGCACGGGATTTCCTTGCGCGGATGCATCTTCATCTTCAGCACCCCGATCTCATCAGCGACATATTCCTTACCGGTGCTGACGAACTTGACCTTGTCTCCGGTCTTGATCGAACCGTTCACGACCTTGAAGTATGCGATGATGCCTCTGAAAGAGTTGAAGACCGAGTCAAAGATGAGAGCCTGAAGCGGAGCGTCAGGATCTCCGGTCGGAGCCGGAATCCTTTCCACGATGGCATCCAGAACCTCTTTTACTCCCTGCCCTGTCTTTCCTGAAGCAAGAAGGATCTCTTCCGGCTTGCAGCCGAGAAGGTCCACGACCTGATCGGTCACCACATCCACCATTGCCGACTCGACATCGATCTTGTTGAGTACCGGGATGATCTCGAGATCATGTTCAATGGCAAGGTAAAGGTTAGATATGGTCTGCGCCTGGATTCCCTGCGTGGCATCCACGATAAGGATTGCTCCCTCGCAGGACGCAATGGCGCGGGACACTTCATAGGAAAAGTCCACGTGGCCCGGAGTATCGATAAGATTGAGCGTATATTTCTCTCCGTTGTGCACATAATCCATCTGGATAGCGTGGCTCTTGATGGTGATGCCCTTCTCCTTCTCAAGATCCATCGAGTCAAGGACCTGATTCTCCATGTCACGGGCTGTCAAGGTGTTGGTGATCTCCAGCATCCTGTCTGCAAGCGTACTCTTTCCGTGGTCGATGTGCGCGATAATGCAAAAGTTTCTTGTATTCTTCATCGTATCCATATAATCGGTGCAAAGATAGTAAATAAAGAAAAAATTTACCTATTTTTGTTTAATCCTAGAATTGATTTAAGTGTCATAATAAGAATGACAGACAAGGAAATCATAGAACTTTTCGGCTGCGGAAGGCAGGAGGAGGCTTTCAACGGCATCGTCGATGCCTATTCGGAAAGACTCTACTGGCACATCCGCCGTTTCCTGTGCTGCCACGACGACACCAACGACCTCCTTCAGGATGTATTCATCAAGATCTGGACCGCACTCCCCACTTTCCGCGGAGACTCGAGACTCTACACATGGCTGTACCGCATAGCGACCAACGAGGTACTGAACCACTTGAGACGCCGACGTCTCAAAGCCCTGGTCTCTCTCGAATCCGCCTCTGCTGCCCTTGAGAGAAAGATCGACGACGACCCGTACTTCAACGGAGACATCATCCAGCGCGAACTCCACAAGGCCATCCAGCGTCTTCCGGAAAAACAGCGCATTGTATTCAACCTCAGATATTTCGATGAAATGAAATACGAGGACATAGCGGAGGTCACAGGCACTTCTGTCGGAGCCCTGAAGGCATCATACCACCATGCCTGCACAAAGATCAAGGACGAACTTCAAAAACTTTCCTGACCTGAAAATAAACCTTTTACTAATTTTTTTGTCTAATATAGCGATGAAAACCACGGAGCATGACATATTAAAGACCGCCCCCGCGCTCAAGGAAATGCCGTTCAGCACGCCTGAAGGGTACTTCGAGTCATTGAAGGCTGGGCTTAAGAAGCCGCGGACCAGGACAGTGAGCCTATGGACAAGGCTTTCTCCATATGCGGCTGTCGCAGCAGTGTTCATCTTCCTCGTATCCGCCGGGACCTTCATTCTCGAAAGAACAGTTCCTGATCCGGGGATGACACAGGAAGACTACTACGTGTTCTCGGACCACCTCATGATTTCCACAATCTACGAGATGACTGACGAGACTCCACTAGCCGAAGCAGGTATCGAAGACGAAGACATCATCGAATACCTTATATATTCAGGGATTTCAGCAGAAGAGATAGAACGTTCAAAATAGAGGAACTATGAAAAATATTGCAGCATTACTCATTTCGATATTTATCGGTGCCGGAGCAGCGGCAAGCACATATTGTCAGGGTGACGACTGGAAGAAGAAGATGCAATGCGAAAAGATCGCCTTTCTGACCACAGAACTTGACATAACGCCGGAAGAGGCTCAGGCGTTCTGGCCTGTCTACAATCAGGTGGAGGCAGATAGGGACAAGGCCATGCATGAGGTGTTCAAAGCATTCAAGGCCCTCGATCAGGCTCTTGAAGAGAGCAGATCAGAAAAGGAGATCAGCAACCTTCTGGACGAGTACACGAAAGCAATTGACAACCAGAAGGAAGTTGAGAACGACAGGATAGAGAAATACGAGAAAGTACTCTCATCGGAAAAAGTGGCCAGACTTCTCATCGGAGAGGAGAAATTCCGCAGACAGCACATCCGCAGACTTCACGACAAGCCGAGAAATTAAGCGAACAGATAGAAATCATGAGTGAGGGAAAGGTACTCTTGGGTATACTTTCCCTCATTCTGTATAGTGAGAAGTTCCTCATGTGGAGACTCACAGCGCTGACGTGAGAATTCCGCTATGATACGCGACGGTTCTTTCCTCGGTACGGTCCTGACACGCAGGATACGGAACAGATGAAGGCCACACATTCTCGCATGACGAGTAAGTTGCGCCTCCAGGTCTGCAGGAAGGACCATGCTCAGACGTCCCTGTTCAGTCAGATGCCTGGAAGAAAACTCCAATATCTCCCTGAACGAAAGTCCTGTGGAAGTATGTCTGGCATTGTTGCGGCGTTCCTGGGGAGCCTGAAGAGACTCATCAAAATATGGGGGATTCGAAAATATCAGATCGAAGGAAATATCCCCTCCGGCAATCTCGGCAGCATATCCGTCCAGAGACATATTGTATGCATGAAGCACATCCTGCCAAGGAGAATTATTGAAATTGGCCGCCGCCTCAGTCACAGAAGGCTCATCAATATCAATGGCATCAATCCTGACCTCATTCCCGGCTTGACCGGGAATCTCCGTCCCCATCAGCCTCTGCGCCGCCATCAAGGCAATCGTCCCTGTCCCCGTTCCGATATCCAGAACCACACGGTCCGTATCACGGACTGTCATGGCAGCCCCAAGCAGCACGCCGTCGGTATTCACCCGCATCGCGCTCCGCTCGTTCACGACATCGAATCTCTTGAAACGGAATATGTTTTTAGATTTCTCCATTCGCTTCGCTCAGTCGAAATGACAACATGAAAATCTTGGAGATTGACGATCAGACAAACAAACCGTCGACCATATAAAGAGACCTGTCACACAATCTCGCCAGGTCAGGATCATGAGTCACGATTACTATGGTCTGTCCATACTTGTCCCGCAGATCGAAGAACAGACGGTGGATCTCCTCCTTGGTGCGGGTGTCAAGATTGCCTGATGGTTCGTCAGCAAACAGGACAGCAGGATTATTTATCAAGGCTCGTGCTATGGCGACCCTCTGTTGTTCACCGCCCGAAAGTTCAGACGGTTTATGATCCAGACGGCCGGCCAGTCCCATGTCCGAGAGCAAGGCACGCGCATTTTCCTCGGCATCCCTTCTGCCGCGCTTTGCTATAAAGGCCGGTATCATGACATTTTCAAGGGCCGTAAATTCAGGGAGGAGATGGTGGAACTGGAACACAAAGCCCACCTTACGGTTGCGAAATTCGGAAAGGGCATCGCTTCTCAACTTCAACACATCAATACCGTCTATCACAAGGGAGCCATTGTCGGGTGTCGACAATGTACCCAGAACCTGCAGAAGTGTCGACTTGCCTGCTCCGGAAGCCCCCATTATAGACACGACCTCCGCCTTTCCCACACTGAAATCCAAACCTTTGAGAACCTTGAGCGTTCCGAACGACTTCTCTATTCCTGTTGCCTGTATCATAACACAAAACCTTTTGGACACAAATATACAAAAAAACGGAAGCATTTCTGCTTCCGTCTTGTCGGGGTACTGTGACTCGAACACAGGACCCTCTGGTCCCAAACCAGATGCGCTAGCCAACTGCGCCACACCCCGATTATTGGTTCCCCTTTCATTTGGGACTGCAAATATAGGGACAAAAAATAAAAGTGCAAAACTTTTTTACAAAATTTTGCACTTTTTTATTTTTTAGAGGTTAGGGTTGATTGTCTTCCACTCTGATACAGGCGGGATGATGCCGAGAGAGATGATCTCGTCACGCATAACCTGGAGGTGTGCGTAAGATGCATCAAGAGCAGCCATTTCCTCTGCAGAACCTGTTACCTCGCCGAAGTGAACACCTGTTGCATCAATTGTGGTAGGCATTGCCATAAGAACATTCTGATACTTCTCTGTGTTTACATAGCATCCTGCAGGCCAGTGGAATTCAGGACCACCCATAGCAGCCCGGATCATGAGAACCGACTGGTAAGCAGGGCTCTGGAATGATGAACGGCCACGAAGCTTGATGATGTTCGATCCGCCCTGGATAGTAGCGTGCTTGATCTCAGCCCATTTGTCCTCAGGAATGTTGTACTCTGCGAGAGGCTTGCCGTCAACTGTGATCTTAGAAGCGAACACTGCCATTGCCTCACCGTGACCGCCGTAAGTACGAGCGTTCTCCACCTTGTACTGAGGAACGCCGAGCTCCTTGGCGATAGCTGACTGGAGACGGGTAGAGTCAAGAGCAGCAAGAGAAGTAAGCTGGCTTGGCTTGAGACCTGAACGGATGAGAGCAGTAAGAGCTGTCACGTCAGCAGGATTGAAGATCACGACCACATGATTTACGTCAGGACAATACTTTCTGATGTTGTCACCGAACTCTGCTGCGATCTGGCAGTTACCCTTAAGAAGATCCTCACGGGTCATACCCTCCTTACGAGGAGCACCGCCTGATGAGATAATGTACTTAGCGCCTGTGAAGGCAACCTCAGGATCTGTTGTCCATGTGATGTTAGCACCCTCGAATGCGCAGTGATACAACTCCTCCGCAACACCGTTCACACCCGGGCCATAAATATCGTAAAGGCAAATGTTTGGAGTAAGGCCGAGCATGAGAGCAGTCTGAGCCATGTTGGATCCGATAGCGCCGCCGGCACCTACGATCACAAGTTTGTCGTTAGTCAGAAATTCCATAATTGTATTATAATGTTAGTAATTTCAAGCAAATCTTCGCAAAGATAATAATTTAACTTGAAAACCGCCTCAGATACTGTCTTTTTATGTGTAAGATCCTCACAGAACTTCCAACAATCTGAAGATTCTTCCATGAAGGCCTGCAGTTATCTTATA
>CAZYCJ010000089.1:0-7750 GCA_964645495.1 uncultured Muribaculaceae bacterium | reverse complement strand
GACCCTTCGATGAAGTCTCAGGAGCGTAACCTTCTTGACGAGGAGACCCTCAACCACAACGTGGCATGCATCAAGGCACAGCTCAGCAAGTTCCTTGACTTCGAGTCTGATGTCGAGAACAAGGCGGAACTTGTGAACAACTATGACTGGATGAAGAACTTCTCATTCCTGGATTTCACCCGCGATATCGGAAAGCACATCACCGTGAACTACATGATGGCAAAGGACTCAGTGAAGAAGAGACTCTCGGGAGAGGCTCGCGACGGCATGTCGTTCACAGAGTTCACATATCAGTTGCTTCAGGGATATGACTTCCTCTATCTGTACGAGCACAAGGGATGTACCCTCCAGATGGGTGGTGCAGACCAGTGGGGCAACATCACCACAGGCTCCGAACTGATCCGCCGTATCCTCGGCAAGGAGGCTTTCGCACTCACCTGCCCTCTCATCACAAAGGCAGACGGAGGAAAGTTCGGAAAGACCGAAAAGGGCAATATCTGGCTTGATCCTGAGCGCACTTCCCCATACCAGTTCTACCAGTTCTGGCTCAATGTATCCGACTCTGACGCCGAGAAGTACATCAAGATCTTCACCATGCTCACAAAGGACGAGATCGATGCTGCTATCGCTCAGCACGCAGAGGCGCCGGAGCGCCGCGAACTCCAGAAACTCCTTGCAAAGGAGGTAACCACAATGGTTCACGGAGCGAAAGAGTATGAGAATGCGGTTGCCGCATCACAGATGCTTTTCGGCAACGCGACAAAGGATGCTCTGATGAATCTTGATGAGAAGACCTTCCTTGCGGTATTCGACGGTGTGCCTACATTCGAAGTTGAAGAGGCGAAGTTCCCTGT
Source organism: uncultured Muribaculaceae bacterium (assembly GCA_964645495.1). Taxonomy (GTDB): domain Bacteria; phylum Bacteroidota; class Bacteroidia; order Bacteroidales; family UBA932; genus Cryptobacteroides. The sequence goes on along the minus strand of CAZYCJ010000089.1, from coordinate 6,896 downwards.
CGGAATCATCGACCTTCTCGCTGCCGAATCTCAGGTGTTCCCATCCAAGGGAGAGTGCCGCAAGATGATCCAGGCAAACGGCGTGAGCATCAACAAGGAGAAGGTGAATGACGTCAACGCCCGGATCGGAAGCGAGTCTTTCATCAACGGCAAATATATCCTTGCCCAAAAAGGCAAAAAGAACTACTTCATCATTAAAATCTGTAAATAACTGATATAGATTTCTAATGATATAGTATAATCAAACGCATATGGAAAAGAATGTTGAAAGCACAAGGCAGTTGAAGGTCGGAAAGGAACTGCAGAAGCATATGGCGGAGATCATCCGCAGCAAGGGCATGGCTGCCTTCGGCGGCGCGCTGGTGTCAGTCAGCGGCGTGAAGGTGAGTCCGGACCTTTCCGTTGCAAAGGTCTATGTAAGCGTCTTTCCTTCCGACAAGGCTGAGGCCGTCATGGCGACTCTTGAGGAGAATGCCAAGGCACTTCGCGGAGAACTCGGCAACAAGGTGGCCAAGCAGCTCCGCATCGTTCCGGAAATCATCTTCTATCTCGACAGTTCCCTCGACTATGTGGAACACATTGAACAACTGTTGAAGAAGTGAGATTAGCGCTGTTCATAGCAAAGCGATACCTTTTCGCCAAGAAGTCACACAATGTGATAAACCTGATTTCTGCGATAAGTTCCATCGGCATGGCTATAGGAACCGCGGCACTCATCATAATACTTTCTGTCTATAACGGGTTCGACTCGCTCATCAAGTCAATGATGAGCAATGTCGAACCCGATCTTATGATCACCCCCGTCGAAGGCAAGGTGTTCGTTCCGGAAGGCGATACATACGACTGGATATACGAGCAGCCGTCTGTCCTGAACATGTGTTGCACCCTCCAGGAAAACGTATTCATCACATATGACGGGAAACAGGGGCTTGCAAAGGCAAAGGGAGTGGACTGGATCTATGAAGAGGAAAGCCCCCTGCGCTCACACATATACGACGGAGAATTCAGTCTGCATAAAGGAGACATCCCGCTCGCTGTCGTCGGCGACAACCTCGCCTATGAAATGGGAATAAGTCCCAGATTCGTCGCGCCTATCGAGATTCACTATCCAAACCGTACCGGCAGAATATCACTGTCCGACCCCGCATCCGCTCTCAGATCGGTCAAGGTCTTCCCCAAAGGTATCTTCTCCGTAAACGACGAAATCGACAAGGAACTGATGATTGTCCCCATCGAATCCATGAGGTCCCTCCTGGATTATGACGACGAAGTCTCTGCGGTCGAAATCAGGCTCGCGCAGGGAACTTCAGAAAAGGAATTGAAAAGGCTGCAGTCCGAAATAACCCAAAGGCTCGGTTCAGGCTACCGCGTTCGCGACCGTTTTCAGCAGAACGAGTCTCTGTACAAGATGATGCGATACGAGAAAATAGCCACATTCATGATACTGTTTTTCGTCATCATCATCATCTCGTTCAACATCTTCGGAAGCCTCACGATGCTCATAATCGAAAAGCAGTCCGACATCCGCACGCTGCAGAACATGGGTGCAGGGAAACGCCTGATCCGCCGCATCTTCGTCCTCGAAGGATGGATGATATCCCTTGCCGGCCTTGCAGCAGGAATGGTCATCGGCATCGGGGCAGTCCTGCTCCAGCAACACTTCGGATTCATAAAAATGCCCGGACATTTTGCTGTCCAGGCATATCCTGCAATCTTATATTGGCCCGACATCTTGTTCACTGCTGCCGGTGTCGCCATCACAGGCTACATCATCGCACTGCTTGCGCAGTCGCGACGTGCATCCTAGTGGCTGTGATGATGGTGGTGGCCATCCTCGACCTTTCCACTCACCTTATATCCGAGTTTCTCGATGGCAGCCTTAAGGGTTGCTTCTGATGTCTTTGCCGGATCGTACTTAATTGTAACAGCCTGATCGTCAAGGCATACATGAAGGTCCTTCACACCTTTCTCGAATGCGATGTTCTCCTGAACCTTCTTGACACAGTTTTCGCAATGGAGATGCGCGGAGAATGTCACTTCCTTGACTTCCTTCTTTGATTTCTTAGAAGGCTTGGTGTCTGTAAGAACATATGCTTCCTGCAGTTCAGAAGCAAATACAAATGATGACGGCAGAGATATCAATGCCGCAAGGAGGATGATGATTGTCTTTTTCATTATATGGTCTTTTGATTATTTGATTATGCTTTTTTCCAAAGGGTGAAACGGAAGCCGACATGCGCCTTTATACCCATAAGAGGTCCCCAGACGCAACTTGCATCGAATGACGGCTGACGCGGATTGGCGGCTCCGATGATGGCGTTCTTCTGTCTGAAGTTGGTGATGTTCTCGGCTCCGACATACACATCCCATCCCTTGAACCTGCGGGTCACCTGAGCATAAAGAAGCGGATATACAGGAGTGCGGCCGTTCTCATAAAGAAGGTTTCCGTCAGCATCCTTGAGATCCTTCATGAAGTCATATACACGGCATGAACCGTTCAGTGATGCGGTGAAATCGAAGATCCATTTGTTGAGATTGGTCGCATACTGGAGGTTGAGAACTCCCTTGAAACGGCTTGTCATAGGCTTTTCGACAAGTCCCTTTCCTGCAAGTTCGATCTTGGCGTTGGTGTAGCGGAAAGTCGCGGTGATGTTGAAGCGTTCAACAGGATCCACAGAGAAATCCAACTGGAGATTATCCGTGAACGAGCGGTTTCCGTCAAGTGCATAGAAATCTATGACATTGTCGAAGTGCTCGTAGTCTACCACCATCTGCTGAGTGAACTGTGTACGGAAGTAGTCGAAACTGATGTAGGTGTTTGACGATACTCCGAAAGGCAGATGGTATGTGATGTTTCCACCGAATGTCCATGCATCCTCGAGAATATGCTCGTTGTATGCTCCATTGAAGAGTTTCCCTGTAGAGAATACGCCGATGTTGTCAATGAGAGGAGTAGAATATCTGACGCCACGTCCTCCATTGGCTCTGATGACGATCTCATCCACAGGCATATACTTGAGTGTGACACGAGGTGAGAATCTACCGACGATTCTTGTACCCGACTTCTTGTACCAGTCGCCACGGAGACCAACGATGGCAGAGAACTTGTCTCCTGCATGATAGGTATACTCTCCGAAGACACCTCCGATGGCCATCTGGGTCAGACCCTTCTTTTCTGCCACATTCTCCTTTGCATCGAACCAGATCGCTCTTCTGAAGTCTTCGAGATACCTGTCATATGTCGCACTCATTCCGAGGGTGAACTTGTGAGATTCGTTTATCTGATTCTGATACAAGAGGTTTCCGAAAGCGGAATGCTGGCCGGCAACATATTTTGTGGAGCCGAAATACGAATCCATGTCCTGATAACTGTAGTCGCCGACCAAAGCGATATTCTGAGAGTTGTCTTCAGAAAGAGGAATACCTATCTTGAGGTATCCGTTGATCGAGCGGTTCAAGATGTCCGAGCCCCATGGATCGATCTGACCTTCCTTAGGGAAAAGGGTGTATGTATCTTTGTCATAGAAGACATGCTCTCCGTCCTTTCCTTTCAGCATCTGGCCTCCGAGCCTGCTGTCCTGGAGGGCTCGGACTCCGAAACGCACCTGCACTCCGTTGTCTGCCTGGTAGAGCCATCTGTTGGCAAGATTGAACTGAAGCATCTTCGGCTCGTCAAGGAAGCCGTCTGCATCCATGTCGTGAGGAGCGATGTTTCCTGACACATGGCCAAGGATCACGGTGCTCCACTTGTAGCCCATCTGGAGAGACGAGGCGAAGTTGAAATCCATCTTGGTGTCGCTCATGACCGCACCGTTGAGAAATAGAGGCTTCTCGTCGGTAGGCTTGCGATGTTCCATGTTTATCTGTCCTGTCATGGACTCGACTCCATTGATCACCGAAGATGCGCCTTTTGCGACCTGGATGCTCTCAAGCCACTGTCCTGGCACATATGAAAGTCCGAAAGGCGCAGAGAGACCGCGCATCACCGGGCGGTTCTCGTCCAGCATCTGGGTGTAGACTCCCGAAAGACCGAGGAGGCGGATCTGGCGTGCACCTGTCACGGCATCCGAATAACCCACCGTGACGCTGGCGGAGTTTTCGAAACTCTCGGCAAGGTTGCAGCATGCCATCTTGCAAAGTCCCGCAGCGGAAATGACTTCAGTGCGGATTTCCTTTCCTTTTGAGAGGTAGTTTCCTGCCTGTCTCGAAACGAATACGGCAGCATCAAGGCTGTCTGCACGTTCGCCGTAGATATCTGTGGTATCCACCGCGTGTCCGTGCTGGTCCACGACCTGTGAGAAGGCCGGGAGGGCGGCGACAAGGGCCGCAAATAATATTATTGTCTTTTTCATGATTCTTTGATTCTCTGATTCTGCTTATGTCGGGCCCGGTCATGGGGTTTAAAAACTGAATCCCTCCCACTTCGTGGGCCCCTCCCGTTCACAAGGCCACGGGCGGCCATGGTTTTTAAACCCCATGACCGGGCCTGTCCCCTGAAAACAAGTATCAGATACGCCAGATGCTCATGACGGACTGTATGTCCCCCCGCACAATCAACCCGGAATCGGGATTGATAGATGAAGCACGGACCTCACAGCATGAAGCCGCACAAACAGATTCAAGAGAAATGATTTCCGCACAAGAAAAAACCGGCACCTGTAACTGACGGACTTCGTCATCGACACGGCTTCCCGTAAAAGCCAGCACCTTGATGTCATCCGAACAGCATCCGTCATCTGTCAGACACCCGTCTTCCTGATGGTGATCAGCATCGCAATAGTGGCTGCATGCACAACAATGATGTCCTGCATGCGCACATCCGTGATCAGGATGTATGTCGGCACAGTCTGTTCCCTGCAAGACTGTCACAAAGAAAGTTTCACCGCTGCCTTTGCAGGTATGCACATCAAAGCCTATGATACTCATGCAGTACCATACGACCAGCAGCAATGCGGATATTTTCATCATGACATTTCTCATACAATCTGCAAAGTTACAAAAAACATTCAAATTGCGAGATTTTTGTAGTATATTTGTATTCAAAGCGTCAAATAGTCAATAAAAGGAACTTATATATGAAAGATTTTGTAAAGATGACCCTTGCCACTATGGCAGGACTTTTCGTTTTCGCCATCGTGGCGCTATTTATAATGTTCGGTGCCATAGGTGCAATCGCAGCATTGGGCGACGCACAGCCTGTCATGCCTTCTGAGGCAGTATTGAAGATCGACATGTCTTCGATGACACTTGCAGAGCAGACGGCTGAAGAAGATCCGTTTGCAGCATTGAGCGGCGCTCCGACAGCCACCCCGGTCGGCATCTACAGTGCCATCCGTGCCGTAAACGCAGCGGCCACAGACCCGGCTGTCAAGTTCATATACCTCAAGCCGGACGGAGCGACAGGAGGAATGGCACAGTTTGAAGAATTCCGCAAGGCATTGAAGAACTTCCGCAACAGCGGCAAGGCCATCGTCTCTTATATCGAGAATCCTGACAACGTAAGTTACTACCTGGCATCAGTTTCCGACAAGGTCTACATGACTCCGCACGACGGTGCTATGAACATGTTCAACGGAATGTCATCACAGATGATCTTCCTCAAGGATCTTCTGGACAGACTCGGCATCAACGTGCAACTCATCCGTCACGGCAAATACAAGTCGGCAGGCGAGACGTTCGTAAGAAATTCCTCAAGCAAGGAAAACATGCAGCAGAATGTCGAGATGATCGGGTCAGTATGGAATTCTTGGGCTTCAGAAATTGCAGAATCGCGTGAGATATCGGTCGAGACCCTCAATGGTATCATCGACAATCTCGAACTGGTGTTCCCTTCCGACTGGGTTGAAAACGGCCTCGTGGACGAACTTCTCGACTACAACCAACTCGAGCAGAAACTCTGCGACCTATATGTGGCAGACAAGTTCGATGATGTCAAGGGAATATCCCTTTCTGACTATGCGAAGATCAAGAATACGGTAAACTACAAGGCAAAGAACAAGATTGCAGTCATATACGCCGAAGGTAACATCGTGGACGGAGACGAAAAGCAGCAGGTGGCAGGAAACCGTTTTGCAAAGATCATCTCAAAAGTCCGTCAGGACTCTACAGTCAAGGCTGTGGTCCTCCGCGTGAACTCACCTGGAGGAAGCGTGCTGGCGTCAGAGAAGATAAAGGCCGAACTCGACCTCCTCAGGGAAACCACACCTGTCATCGCATCATATGGTGACTACGCGGCATCTGGAGGATACTGGATTTCGGCAAACTGTGACAAGATATATTCGAATGCCACCACCCTCACCGGTTCTATCGGAGTATTCAGCGTGATCCCTGATTTCGGAAGTACCGTGAAGGACAAACTTCACGTCACCATCACTCCTGTAAATTCAAACACTCATGGCGATATGTACAACGGGCTCAGGCCGCTGAACCAGAAGGAACTGGACTATATGCAGGCTTCGGTGGAGAGAATCTACACCAAGTTCACACAGATCGTATCTGAAGGACGCGGAATGCCTGTCGCAGAAGTGGATGAGATAGCACAGGGACGCGTATGGGCTGGAGCAGAGGCGGTCAAGATCGGCCTGGTGGATGAGATCGGAACCATCGAGGATGCCATCACGTTCGCAGCACTCTCGATAGACGGAGCAGCAGGACCTGAGGATGTCCAGATCGTGGAATATCCTAAGCCGCAGACCACTCTCGACATCCTTCTCGAATCACTGGGAGGGACCGAGAACGCCTTTGCAGGAACTCCTCTCGAAAAAGTCGCGGAAGCCTTCATGGGATGGGACTCTCAGGAGACCGGAAAGGTATACGCAAGAATCCCATACGAAATCAGTATAAGATAATGTACAGATTCGAGATTTGCGCCAACTCGGTCGCAAGTTGCATTGCCG
>CAZYCJ010000088.1:0-7861 GCA_964645495.1 uncultured Muribaculaceae bacterium | reverse complement strand
CATATTTCTGACATCAGTTACGACCATATAACCATTTTACTATAGAACCTGCAAATTTAGCAAAAACAATGTTTCTTTTACAGGATTTTATCATAATTTTGCAATATACATAAAAACTGATGCCAAATGATCGATTACATTAAAGGAAATCTGATAGAAACAACTCCAACTGACCTCGTTCTGGAGTGTCACGGGATAGGATATAAAATACTTATCTCGCTTCAGACTTACGAAGCATTACACAACCGGAACGAGACAACTGTCTACATCCATCACTATCTCAGAGAAGATGAAGAATTATATTATGGCTTTGCCACAAAAGATGAAAGAGAACTCTTCAGACTTCTCATAGGAGTTTCAGGAATAGGAGCGTCCACTGCCAGAATGATGCTATCATCCCTAACATCGGATGAAATCAGAAATGCGATAATTGCAGAGGATCTCAATAAGATCAAAAGCATCAAGGGTATTGGAACAAAGAGCGCTCAAAGACTCATACTTGAACTGAAAGATAAAGTGGTCAAAGGAGGAGGAGCAGAGAGTTCAGCACTCTTCCCTACCGGACAAAGCGGAGCAGCAGATGAAGCCACTACAGCACTTGTAATGCTCGGATTTACTAAAGCAAATGTAAATAAAGCAGTATCCGCAGTCCTGAAAGAAAAGCCTGGTGCAAGCCTGGAAGAAATAATCAAACTCGCACTAAAACGATTATAAAAAAGTTCCACATGGAACTTTTTTTTATTTATCTACCAAAGTAAACCAACAGAACAGATATATCGGCAGGAGAAACTCCGGATATGCGTGAAGCCTGCGCAATGGTTCGAGGTGCATACCTCTTCAATTTATGTCGACACTCGATAGAGAGACTTTCCACTTTATCGAAATCAAAACCCTCAGGAATAGCAAGGTTCTCAAGTCTCATTATCTTGTCTGCCATCTGCTGCTCTCGCTGGATATAGCCTTTATATTTAATGGATATTTCACAAGCATCTATAATTTCTCTTCTATACTGCTCTTCAACCATGGAGTCTACAGATGAAGAATCCAGTTCTGATACAGGATACTCAGTATTGAACTTCAAAATATACATAGCATCTTTATAAGAGTCTGCACCTTTATTGTCTATCAGAATCTCGTCAAGTGAGGCTCTGTCTCCATATTTCAAGAGTGATGAATAAGAAACAGAATCTTTCAACAAACCATCCAGAGGTGAAGAGAACCTAGAATTTATATTGAATTTAGAAAAAGTTCCACGTGGAACAAATTTAATTAAATCATTTAAATTAATCTGGGGACGAGATATCAAATCAGATATTCTCTTCCTCGAAGTAATTTCCGAAGTACCGGCATCCTTGAGATATGGATTAATATATTCCGGCTTAATAGATGCCTCTTCGAAAAAACTGCACAACTGATTTATCCTATCATACTTTCTCATGGTATGATCATACCTGAACTTATCAGCAAGACCAATATTATAAGATAAAGGAGTCAATCTGGAGTCAGCATTATCCTGTCTCAGAAGAATTCTATATTCTGCTCGAGAAGTGAACATACGATAAGGTTCATCGACACCTTTAGTTATAAGATCGTCTATAAGTACACCAATATAGGCCTGGTCCCTTTTCAAAATGAAAGGATCCTTGCCATGCACTTTAAGATGCGCGTTGATTCCCGCCATCAACCCCTGAGCCGCTGCCTCTTCATAACCGGTTGTTCCATTCACTTGTCCAGCCAGGAAAAGACCGTCAATATCCTTTAATTCAAGCGTAGGCTTTAACTGAACCGGATCAAAATAATCATACTCGACAGCATAGGCAGGACGATAAATCTTTGCATTCTCAAGTCCCTTTATCTTATGTAGAGCATCCAACTGAATATTTAAAGGAAGTGATGAAGAAAATCCCTGTAAATAATATTCATTGGATCCCCTACCCTCAGGTTCAAGAAAAAGTTGATGTTCGTTCTTATCGGCAAATGTTCTCAACTTATCTTCAATACTTGGACAATACCTTGGTCCAATTCCGGTGATCATACCTGAGAAGAGAGGAGAATCTGCGAAACCGCTCCGCAAGATATCATGCACTTCCGAATTAGTATGCACTACAAAACACGGCAATTGAGGAGTACCGTTCTGCGCAACTGAAAGATATGGCAGATATGAGAATTTATCAGGACAATCATCGCCAAACTGCTTGACCAAAGAAGATGTGTCAACAGATGAAATATCAATACGAGGTGGAGTACCTGTCTTCATCCTTGCAGTTCGGATTCCCTTTTCTGATAATTGAGATGTCAGTCCATGTGAAGGCATCTCCCCTATCCTGCCTCCTTCAAACATAGTCCGTCCAATGAACATACGTCCATCAAGGAAGGTTCCTGCAGTCAAGATAACCGTCTGAGAATTGAAAATTGCGCCGGTAGTCGTACAAACTCCCGAGATTTTTGAACCAGAAAAAAGAAAACTGGTCACTATATCTTGGTAAATATCTAATTTACAGGCACTTTCGAGTATTTTTCGCCAGTACAGAGAAAATTGGATTTTATCACACTGCGCTCTTGGGCTCCACATTGCCGGTCCTTTAGATATGTTGAGCATTCTGAATTGAAGAGTAGAGGCATCGGTAATGATGCCTGTATACCCTCCCAAAGCATCTATCTCTCTGACTATCTGACCTTTAGCAATACCACCAATCGCAGGATTACAAGACATCTGTGCAAATTTGTTCATATCCATCGATATGAGAAGCACAGATGAACCCATACGCGACGCAGCCATAGCAGCCTCACATCCTGCATGCCCACCACCTACTACTATTACATCATATTCCTTAAGCATATTATACAAGCTCTCTTAATGAAAGATAATAATCCTCCTTCTTCCTCATTTGCTTTATATCCTCTTCAGTATGGTCATCATAACCAATAAGGTGAAGCAGGCCATGAACAATAACTCTGTTAAGCTCATCTTTGAAATCCGTACCATATTCCAAGGAATTTTCTCTGACGCTATCAACACTTATAAAAAGATCTCCGGACAACTTGTCACCTTCACAATAATCAAAGGTGATAATATCAGTAAAATAATCATGCTGGAGATATTGCTGATTCACATTCAGGATATAATTGTCGGAACAGAAAATTATAGATATCTGTCCTATTCTGCGAATCTCGCTTTCAGCAACCAATCTCAACCACCTGTTGTTTAAAGTTTTTCCTTTAAAAACAAAGTCTGTATCCTCAAAAAAGTAAGAAATCATATATAAATATTTTATGCAAATCTACAAAATGTATAAAAAGTTTGAAATAAAAAATATAATTTCTAACTTTACCGGGCAAAATGGAATATAAAAACTAACAATCAATATGGAAATTAAAAAGTCAGAAAAAGCGAACTTAGAGAATAAAAAACTTCTCTTTGTGGAAATCGGCCTTGTGATTTCGCTTGGTATCACATTCCTCGCATTCGAATGGACTTCAAAAGAAACAAACGTTGCAGTCCTCGAAGAACAGACTCAGGTAGTACTTGAAGAGGAAATCATTCCTATCACTCAGGAAACTCCTCCTCCACCACCTGCAACAGTAAAAATTCCTGTACTTTCAGACCAGATCGACATTGTCGATGATGAAATCGAACTTGAAGATGACCTCTTCATGAACCTTGAGGATGATGCAAACCTCGGAGTCGAGATCATGGATTACGTAGAGGTAGAAGAGGAAGTTGTAGAAGAAGAGGCTATTCCGTTCCAGTTGGTAGAGGAGAAGCCATCATTCCAGGGTGGTGACGCAAACCAGTTCTCAAAGTGGGTGAACCAGAGACTTGTTTATCCTGAGATTGCAAAAGAAAACGGAGTTCAGGGTCGTGTAACTCTTCAGTTTACTGTTGAGAAAGACGGATCTGTTACAAAGGTAAAGGTTCTTCGTGGTGTTGACCCATCACTTGACAAGGAGGCCGTACGTGTAGTTTCAATGTCTCCAAAGTGGAAGCCAGGAAAGCAGAGAGACCGTGCGGTTCCTGTAACCTACACCTTCCCTGTTATCTTCCAGTTGAGATAATTAATTAACTAACAAATATATGCAAGGCCGACCAAAAATTTGATCGGCCTTATTTTTTCTAAAAATCATCCTGAGAAGCGAAGCGACGTGAGGATCTAAAACAAAAACCATGGCAAAAATAACAGAAGAACAACATATAGAAAGAGCAGTATTTGTCGGTGTCATAAAACAAGGAGATGACGAGAGACAGGTAATGGAATATCTGGACGAACTGGAATTTCTTGCTGAGACAGCAGGAGCACAAGGCGTGAAGAAATTCATCCAGAAAGTGGACCGCCCGGACTCAAGAACTTATATCAGGAGCGGTAAACTACAGGAGATAAAGGATTATATAGAGGAAAATGATATTGAAGTTGTTATCTTTGATGATGAACTCTCCCCTACCCAATTGAGAAACATCGAGAGAGAACTGAATATCAGGATACTGGACAGAACCAATCTCATTCTTGACATATTCGCTCAGAGAGCAAAGACTGCGTATGCAAAGATGCAAGTAGAACTCGCTCAATATCAATATCTTCTGCCGCGACTTACAAGAATGTGGACGCACCTTGAAAGACAGAAGGGAGGTATCGGTATGAGAGGTCCCGGTGAGACTCAGATCGAAACTGACCGTAGAATTATCCAGGACAAGATTTCCAAACTGAAGGAGCAACTGAAGAAGGTGGATAAGCAGATGGCCTCACAGCGCGGAAACAGGGGTTCTTTGGTGCGTATTTCGCTTGTAGGATACACAAATGTAGGTAAGAGTACTTTGATGAATTTATTGGCTAAAAGCGACGTTTTTGCCGAGAATAAGTTGTTTGCTACCCTGGACACCACTGTGCGAAAAGTTGTGATCGAAAATGTACCGTTCCTGCTCAGTGATACAGTTGGATTTATCAGGAAACTGCCTCATCAGCTGGTGGAAGCATTCAAGAGTACTTTGGATGAGGTAAGGGAGGCTGATATCCTGATGCACGTTGTCGATATTTCACATCCAAATTTTGAGGACCATATCAGGGTTGTAGAGGAGACATTGAAGGATATCAAGGCCATAGACAAGCCTATTTTCGTTGTTTTCAACAAGATTGATGCTTATAGATATGAGGAATATGACGAGTTCTCATTAGAGCCTAAAAGGCAGGAAAACTACACTCTCGAGGAGTTCAAGAACAGTTGGATAGCAAAGGAGAATACGCCGTGCATATTCATTTCTGCAAGGGAAAAGATCGGTATAGACAAACTTCGAGGAGACCTCTACAAGATGGTAGCTGAAATACATGCCGGCCGCTACCCATTCGACAATTTCCTTTGGTAATATACCGTAATAATAAAAGTATATTATAATGAATTTTGAATGAATTCGTCAGAGGATGACAGTGGCGAGCGGAGCATTTCCTTATGCTCCTGCGAAGCGAGTCCTGTCATCCTCCGATGAATAGAAAAAAGGTGATCATTGATTGATGACCACCTTTATTTATTACTATTCAAGGAGTATTAGTCCTTAAGTTTTGCGCTGAGGAACTCACGGTTAAGACGAGCGATGTGAGTGACAGTAATGTGCTTAGGGCACTCCATCTCACAAGCCTTGGTGTTTGTACAAGCACCGAAGCCAAGTTCGTCCATCTTTGCAACCATAGCCTTTGCACGCTTTGCAGCCTCAACCTTACCCTGAGGAAGGAGCGCGAGAGAACTTACGCGTGCAGCAACGAAGAGCATAGCAGAACCGTTCTTACATGTAGCGGCACATGCACCGCAACCGATACATGCAGCACCGTCCATGCTTTCCTCAGCCTGCTCGTAAGGAATTGGAATAGCGTTTCCGTCCGGAACTCCACCTGTACCTACCGATACATATCCACCTGCCTGAAGAATCTTGTCATATGCCTGACGGTCAACAACGAGATCCTTGATTACAGGGAAACCGGCGCTTCTCCAAGGCTCGATTGTGATAGTGTCACCATCCTTGAACTTACGCATATGCAACTGGCATGTTGTAACTTCATCGTCAGGTCCGTGTGCACGGCCATTGATGTAAAGTGAACATGCACCGCAGATACCCTCGCGGCAATCGTGGTCGAATGAAACAGGACCACTGCTCTTGCATCCCTTCTCGACAGCTACCGGATCTGCACCCTCAGCGATAAGCTGTTCATTGAGGATATCGAGCATTTCGAGGAAAGAGCTGTCAGCGGAAATATTCTTAACCTGATAGGTCTCAAAATGTCCTTGAGCCTTGGCGTTTTTCTGACGCCATACTTTCAATGTCAAATCCATGTCAATTAGTCTTTATAGTTTCTGGTAGCAATCTTGATATTCTCATATACGAGAGGCTCCTTATGAAGCTCAGGCTCAACATCTTCGCCCTTATACTCCCATGCAGCTACATACATGTAGTTCTCGTCATCACGCTTGGTTTCACCCTCTTCAGTCTGCATCTCCTCACGGAAGTGACCTCCGCAAGACTCATTTCTGTTGAGAGCGTCACGAGCCATAAGTTCGCCGATTTCGAAGAAGTCTACGAGACGAAGAGCCTTCTCGAGTTCCTGATTGAACTGATCATTGCAACCTGCAACATGTACATTCTGCCAGAATTCCTTCTTGAGAGCCTTGATCATCTCGATAGCCTTCTTGAGGCCGGCCTCGTTACGTGCCATTCCGACATACTCCCACATGATATGACCGAGTTCCTTATGGAATGCATCAACAGACTTCTTACCTTTGATGCTGAGGAGTTTCTCAATCTTCTCAGTAACAGCCTTTTCTGCCTCTGCAAACTCAGGTGCATTGACGTCAGTCTTAGGCTCCTTGAACTTACCTGCGAGGTAGTCGCCGATTGTATAAGGGAGGATGAAGTAACCGTCAGCAAGACCCTGCATGAGGGCTGATGCACCAAGACGGTTTCCGCCATGATCAGAGAAGTTAGCCTCACCGATAGCATAGAGACCAGGAACTGTAGTCTGGAGGTTATAGTCAACCCAGATACCACCCATTGTATAATGGATAGCAGGATATATCATCATAGGCTCCTTGTAAGGATCCACGTCAGTAATCTTCTCATACATCTGGAAGAGGTTACCATATCTAGCAGCGATGACATCCTTTCCAAGGCGCTCGATAGCAGTCTTGAAATCAAGGAATACTGCAAGACCTGTATTATTAACACCGTAACCAGCATCGCAACGCTCTTTGGCAGCACGTGAAGCAACGTCACGTGGAACGAGGTTACCGAATGCAGGATAACGACGCTCGAGATAGTAGTCGCGATCCTCTTCTGCGATGTCTGAAGGCTTCTTTGTACCTGCACGGAGAGCCTTTACGTCTTCCATCTTCTTAGGCACCCAGATACGTCCGTCGTTACGGAGAGACTCAGACATCAAGGTAAGTTTAGACTGCTGGTCACCGTGCACAGGGATACATGTCGGGTGAATCTGTGCGAAGCAAGGGTTTGCAAAGAAAGCACCTTTCTTGTAGCACTGCCATGCTGCAGAACCATTAGAGTTCATAGCGTTGGTAGAGAGGAAGTAAGTGTTTCCGTAACCACCTGTAGCGATAACCACTGCATGTGCTCCAAATCTTTCGATCTTACCTGTAACGAGGTTTCTTGCGATGATACCCTTGGCCTCACCGTTGATGAGGACTACGTCGAGCATTTCATAGCGAGGATAACTCTTTACAGTACCTGCCGCAACCTGGCGGTTGAGAGCAGCATAAGCACCGAGAAGGAGCTGCTGTCCGGTTTGACCGCGGGCATAGAAGGTACGGCTGACCTGCGCACCTCCGAAAGAGCGGTTGGCGAGAAGTCCGCCATATTCCCTTGCAA
>CAZYCJ010000087.1:0-8031 GCA_964645495.1 uncultured Muribaculaceae bacterium | reverse complement strand
AAGATAATGTACAGATTCGAGATTTGCGCCAACTCGGTCGCAAGTTGCATTGCCGTCCAGGAAGGCGGAGCAGACGGATGCCGCATGCATCAAGGATGTCCTCTCGCATCATCAGATCCTCGGAAACGGCCTCACGACAGGCACAAAGCGATTATGCTATTCTTCATGGTCTATGGTTATCCGTATTATCTCTTTTGTGGTTTCACTTATCTTGTAGCGGTCATCAATCCTAACGCCTGCGACTCCGGCAACATGCCCTGACTCAGCCATTCCCTTGGTACTGACATCAACGATCATCAAGGCATCCTCCTTCATGAACTCATCATATTTCAAGTCGGTGAAGAGATCGCTGACCTTCTTCTTGCCCTTCATCCCCAAAGGTATCAGCCAGTCTCCCTTGATCCACCTGCGCATGACAAAAGGGAAACGAAGTCCGGAAGCATCGAAGACAAGAGTACCTTCGGGCTGCTTCAGGTCCATATCAGACGACCACGGGAGGCATTCCACCTTGATCACATGACCGCGGAAATGGGATGTTGATGCCGTCCTCACCGTCAGAACCGCTTCATCAACCACCGGATCAGACTTCAAGGGAAGAAAGGAAGTATTATCCATAATAACCAGTTCATCCCTTCCCGTCACAAGCACGTGTGTGTCTGACAGGAAACGCTTCCCGGATAGCGTACGGGAAGATGACAGAAGATCTTCTATGGATGCAATTGTCGCTGAATTGAATCCGTAAGGTCCGAGCATGCGGTACAGAAGATAACGCCAATGGCGGTGCGAGAGGAGGGCCGGGAGGGAGATCCTTCGCTGATGCTCAGGAATAAGGGATGAAGCCCAATCACTCACAATTTCCTCCGCCTCGGTGAAATATCCCATCTCCCTGTTCAAAGTCCTTATGAAGGAAGGATTGATCTTCTCAAAGATCGGGAAGACCTCGTTCCTGATGCGGTTGCGCTTATAGTCGGAAGAAGCATTGGTACTGTCGTCACGATACGGGACTCCGTGAGCGAACACATGCCCTTCGATCTGCTTGCGTGTAAACGACAGAAGCGGACGCATTACCTTCAGGGTTCCCAATGAAGACACCTGAGACATTCCGGAAAGTCCCTTAAGTCCGGAACCCCTCAACATATTGAGGATCAATGTCTCGGCATTATCATTAGCATTATGGGCCACACATACGCCTGCGTACCCGTGTTCCCCGCAGAGTTCAGAAAACCATCCGTAGCGGAGGTCTCTTGCCGCCATCTCTATGCTCACACCCCTTTCGCGGGAATATCCGACTGTATCAAAAGACCTTACATGACATACGATCCCACGGCTTCCGGCCCACTCCCGTACTAGAACCTCATCCCCGTCGCTTTCATCGGCACGGAGACGGAAATTACAATGGGCTATCGCAAACGGAACCGGACTCTCGAGACGTGAGAAAAGGTCAGCCATGCACATGGAATCGATTCCCCCGCTCACAGCAAGAAGAACAGGGGCTGACCAGTCATTGATCAGCCCCCTCATATCTTCTGCAATTTTCGAAAATCTGTTCAACATCACTTCTTGCTGGCGATGGTGTAGGTAAATCCGAACAGGAGAGATTCCTTGAACTGCACCCTCTGTTTTGTCAGACCATCTTTCTCACTGTATATCAACACCTTGTCATCATAAATAAGGTTAGTAGTGAGGGTAAGGGAGAAATACTTTGCAAGTTTCCAGTCGAATCTGTTATCCCAGTTAACACGGACATTCTCCGGATGGTCGATATAGTTTGAGAACAGAACCAACTGAGAGGTATACTTGAAACTGTCATTCACCTGAAGCGCAATATCCGCCTTTATCTGCGCACCGAATTCGAATCGTGCGCTCCTGTAATATGCCCCAAGTTCCTCAGCAGGCACCGAACTAAGATCCGTATCCTCGAACTCTTTCTTGAGATGCATGCCGTAATTCTTCCTCAATGCCTCATTCCTGACTATCACCACACCTCCTGTAACAGGAGCGATGTTGAGCGACAGCCATTTGGCAGGCTTCACATCGATACCGACCGCAAGGTTGGTGTATGCAGGAGCGAGGAAACCTGACTTGAGTGCACGGGCATCTTTCCACGCCTGTCTGAGAGCATCACCCTCAAGGTCATTGCCGCTGTCATCCACAAGGTTTGAAGGAGTGTTGTAGTCATATCCTGTCGAGAACTGCGACTTGAAGTCATAGTTAACCGAAAGCGAGAAGTTCTTCATGTTCGCATTCTTGTATCCGAACTTGCTTTCCAGATAGATACGGTCGTCACTCTTCTGGAGGATCGGCTTTGACGAAGCATAAACGAAACCATAGTCAAGTTGAAGACGGTTATTCCAGAACAGGTCGTTCTTCTTATAGTTTGCACCTGCATCAATAAACGCCTGCATGGTCACGGTATTGTCTCCTCCGGCCGCCCAATTGGTAAGAGAAGTCTGACCGAACTTGATGTTGGTGGTCAGGTGTTGGCTCCAATATCTCGGCTTCTCCACCTTCTGTTCAGCCTGAGGCGCTTCTGTAATAGCCTTCGCGGCCTCTGAGACGGCTTTCAAGGCATCCTGAGCCTGCATCGCGACACACATCAGCATGCCACAGATAATTATCGAAATCCTTTTCATATCTAGTACGAGATTGCAAAGAGTACTCTCTGATGTGAAGGCTTGCCTGAATAGATACACTTGCCTTCCTCTACGCATACTGCGCTGTCGACAGGAATACATCTGATGGTAGCCTTTGTCTCTTCCTTGATCTTTTCCTCGGTCTCAGGAGTTCCGTCCCAGTGGCAAAGCAGGAAGCCGCCCTTGGTGATCTCCTCCTTGAACTCCTCCCATGTGTCGACCTTGCGGATGTTGTCGTCACGGAACCTGAGAGCTTTGGCATAGATATTCTCCTGGATCTCATCGAGAAGCGCTGCAATCACATCAGCAACACCCTCCTGAGAATGCGACGCTTTCTCGCATGTGTCACGACGTGCCAGTTCGACTGTTCCGTTCTCAAGGTCACGACCTCCCATCGCAAGGCGTACAGGAACACCCTTGAGTTCCCATTCCGCGAACTTGAATCCGGGACGGAGAGTGTCGCGGCTGTCTATCTTGACGCTGATGCCCTTTGCCTCGAGTTCCTTCTTGAATGCAGACATCTTGTCGAGGATGGCATTGTTCACAGTCTCATCCTTCCCTGTGATAGGCACCATAACTACCTGGATAGGCGCGAGAGCCGGAGGAAGCACGAGACCGTTGTCGTCTCCGTGAGCCATGATCAGAGCACCCATGAGTCGTGTCGAAACGCCCCATGAAGTAGCCCACACATATTCCTGCTGGCCTTCCTTGTTTGTGAACATCACATCGAAGGCTTTGGCGAAGTTCTGGCCGAGGAAGTGAGATGTACCTGCCTGGAGAGCCTTTCCGTCCTGCATCAGAGCCTCAATGGTCATAGTGTCGAGGGCACCGGCAAAGCGCTCGTTAGGGCTCTTGTGTCCGACAACGACAGGCATAGCCATATACTGACGCGCGAAGTCAGCATACACGTTCACCATCTTCATTGTCTCCTCCTCAGCCTCCTGACGTGTGGCATGCGCTGTATGGCCTTCCTGCCAGAGGAACTCTGCAGTACGGAGGAAAAGACGGGTACGCATCTCCCAGCGCACCACGTTAGCCCACTGGTTGCAGAGGATAGGGAGATCACGCCATGAGGTGATCCAGTTCTTGTATGTATTCCAGATGATGGTCTCGGAAGTAGGACGGACGATGAGTTCCTCCTCGAGTCTTGCGGCAGGATCCACCACCACTCCCGGACCGTCCGGGTTGGCCATGAGTCTGTGATGTGTCACCACTGCACACTCCTTGGCGAATCCTTCCACATGGTCCGCCTCACGGCTGAGGAATGATTTCGGGATAAAAAGAGGGAAGTACGCATTCTGAACGCCTGTTTCCTTGAATTTCTTATCAAGAATCGCCTGCATCTTCTCCCAGATTGCATATCCGTATGGCTTGATCACCATACATCCTCTTACTGCCGAACGCTCGGCAAGGTCGGCCTTTACCACAAGGTTGTCGTACCACTGCGAGTAATTGTCTGACCTCTTAGTTACTTCTTTTGCCATTGTATTTTTGCTTTTTACTGATTTTATATCTATAATTGTACTTGAATATGCTTTTGAAAAAGCGACCGTTGCAACGGTATGGTTATTGCAAAGCAAAACAGGTTGCGAAGATACGAAATATTTATAACAAATAGGAGAAACCACTATGAAAAAGAGCATTTTGCTGATGTTTGCTGCTGCTGCAGTCCTGCTTACCTCTTGCGGTACGCTGACGCAGTTGGCATCTTCCGGCTCAGGCCAGAAGTACCTGGACGGCATCTACAGTAATGCCCCCGACTTCAGGTCCAAGACGGAAAAGTTCGAGAGCAAGGCGGAAACCGACGCTCTCGTCGCAAAGACCAAAGAATCCCCCATCTACCTTTTTGGAGACAAGAAGGACACCATCATGATTCCCGAAAACTTTTCGGCCAACATCAAATATGACCAAGCCCTCGGCAGCACAGTCGTGACCGTCACCGAAAACCCTTACGACTGGCGCAACAACATCAACCCATGGTCATACTATACGCCATACAGTATCGGAAGTTCATGGTACTGGAGCAGACATTACGACCCATGGTACTGGAATTCATGGGCATACAGCCCATGGCACTACAGCGGCTATTGGGGCAGATGGTACGACCCATGGTACTGGAATTCATGGTACTGGGGCGGATGGTACGACCCCTGGTACTACGGATATGCCGGATACTGGGGAGGTTACTGGGGATGGCACGGCCACGGGCATCATCACGGCGGGCATCCGGGAGGACACTTCGGCAAGGACAGATATTACGGTCCTCGTCATGAAACCGTCGGAGACGAACGCGTCTTTGCGGGAAGAAGCACCACAACACGACGCGGCCTGGGCACGAGCAGCAGCACTTCAAGAGGAACGATCGGATCATCAAGCACAACCTCAAGATCATCATCGCTCACAAGCAAGAGCGGAACTTCGTCAGTAAGAAGGGCGGCAGCAAGCAGAGCAGGAACCGCATCCGTATCGTCAAACAAGGCTTCATCCGCAACAGGCAAGTCTCCTGCAACAGTATCCAACCACAGAAGACCGTCATCATCAGGCACAACGTCTGCATACAGAGGCAGTTCTTCATCATCAAGTCAGACACGCGGCACAGTCAGCAGCGGATCAGGCTCGCAGAGCAGAGGCAGCACCGTAAGCAGGAGCGCATCCGACTACAACAGAAGTTCGTCATCCTCTTCAAGGTCGTCATTCAGCAGCAGCGGAAGCAGAAGCAGTTCCGGCGGAGGACACAGCAGCGGAGGCGGCGGAGGCTACAGCAGAGGCGGCTCCGGCGGCAGAAGATAATGAAAACCATTATAACACAGATATCATGAGAAAGACAGCAATCATCATTTTGCTGAGCATGGCTTCTGCGGTATGCGCAATGGCACAGACCGCCTATGACGGCCTCATCTTCAGCGAAAACAACTACGAGGGGACAGCAAGATCTGTTGCTATGGGCAATGCTTTCACCGCACTTGGCGGCGATCTCGGTTCAGTCACCATCAATCCTGCGGGCAGTGCAGTGGCAGGTTATTCACAGTTCACACTCACACCCGGACTCACTATATCGTCTTCGACCGCCCAGGGCGTTTCACCGTTCACAGACGGTTCTCTCCCTTATTTCGAGAGGCAGATGCAGAGCAGCATGACAAGGTTCAGCATGCCGAATTTCGGTCTCACCATCAACTGGGACACAAACAGGACTTCAGGAGTCAAGAACCTGACATTCGGATTCGTCGCGAACAAGACTGCAAGTTGGGATCAGGATGTATACGCCAACGGCCTCAATTCCACCACATCATATATGGGCGCCCTGGCAGTTGAGAGTGCAGGCCTCCTCGCAGGAGATCTCAGCGCTTCGGATGCTTATGACTTCATGCCTTGGACCTCTGTCGTAGGCTATCAGAGCGGCATGATTTCGACATTCGGAGGCTATGACGACGAATATGTGGGCGCAAGCGAACTCATCTTCGACAACGGAGACATCGTTCTCGGAGGTGACCTTGACCAGACATACGGAAGAAGGGTGACAGGAAGCAAATACGACTACGCCTTCAATGTCGGAGCAAACATTTCGGACTTTGTATACATAGGCGCAAACCTGGGACTCACCTCGCTAAATTACGGATACAACGACTATTTCAAGGAGGCCGCCGTGGATCCTGCCGACTTCGAGATCGGTCTGGACAACGGGGAGACCATGTATTTCAGCAGGATGAAGAGCACATACTCCTATGACGCCGAAGCCAACGGTTATTACGCAAAGTTCGGAATCATCGTTACTCCGGGATCAGGCTTCAGGTTCGGAGCGGCTGTACAGACCCCGACAATCAATTCGATCACGGAAAGATGGCAGTACACCGGCGAGACAGAGTTCACCTCTTCACAGTTCAACGGATATGCTGCAAGTCCTGAAGGAGAATACAACTATCTATTCACGGCCCCTCTACGTGCCAACTTCGGACTTGCATACACTCTTGGCAGTTTCGGTGTGATTAGTGCAGATTACGAGGTGTGCAACTACGGCCAGCTGAAATTCAGAAGCCAGGGCACAGATGACGACTATTTCCAGGACCTCAACAATGAGATCAAGGAAATCTTCGGATCAGCACATATGCTCAGGGCTGGTGCAGAGGTAAAGTTCGGTCCTCTTGCGGTAAGAGCAGGCTACGGACTGGCCACCTCTCCTGAAAAGAATGTCAGCGCACTCAGACAAAACGCTTCATTCGGACTCGGCTACAGTTCCAACGGGTCATTCTTCGCAGACTTTGCTCTCAGAAGAAACTTCGCTGTGTCTGAATACTACATGCCGTACAGCGACTACATCTTCGACGACGAGGACAACATCCTGGATCCTGCTCCTGAGATCCTGATCAGGACATCAGCCTGGAAACTCCTCTTCACAGTCGGCTGGCGTTTCTAGACATAAATTCCCGACTATCAGACGTCATTCCCGGCTCGATCGGGAATCCAACAAATACCGTCGTACAGGTTTTATACGTATTTCCTGTACGACGGTCTATTTTCCAGCATTTATGCGGCATTTCCGGCACCGTCGTACACAAAAAAGCACAAAAGGTTTCGGAGAGATGAAATTCCCTTCGCACGCACGTTTTTCAGGCTCGCTTGAAAACAAAAGGAGGTGTAATCACTTGCCCTTTGATGTGCCCAATCGTTACAGATTATCGAACCTTTGTGGATGACATGTATAAGGTTCTTGAATTTGTTGAATGGGTAAATGAGAAAACAGAGGAGTGAGATAGTAGCCTTACGGCCCAGTCTTTGTCACCACTTTAGATACCCCAATATCTTCTGTAGTGACTGCGGACTTTCTCTATCCTGCCAAGACGAAAGCGCGTGTACGCTCTCACCTTGATAAGCACAGGGTAAACCATCTTGACGATTACCCTGACCTCAGTGAAATCTGTTCTTTTTGTCATTAGGTTAATATTATATAGCGTAAAGAACGATTTGAAAGAGGTGTTGGGAAAGTCCCGAGGTGTTACAGTATGCCACTCCTCTGTTAGGTCTTAAAAAAAGAAAAGACATCATTGGGGTGATGTCTAATCTAATGGGTGCTATATAACCCTAATGACTTGTACCGCAAAGGTACGAACATTTTTCATATCTCCAAGTATATCCAACGGAATTTTTGCCAGTTGCTGACTCTCGAACTTTTATGGAGGACTACCGGAAGGTAGTTGAGTTCTGCGAATGGTTAAAGAAAAAAGCCGAAGGGCGATAGACTACCTTAAGGTACGATTCTCGCACCACCCGTGATACTCCCAATATCAAGGATAATGTCTGAACTGCATTCTACCTGCTCCGACGAATGCGCACACGCATTCTCACTCTGACAAGTCTTGGCATGCCTAACTTTATAGTCAGCCGAAAGTCTAAAGAGAATATT
>CAZYCJ010000086.1:0-8108 GCA_964645495.1 uncultured Muribaculaceae bacterium | reverse complement strand
ACACCCATTGTGCGGAACTTGTCGACGATTGCCATGAACTGCTGGAAACGTGGGTTGTCTGAAGCGTCCATAGTCTCGATAGCCACGTCGTATACAAGACCCTTTGCACCGTTGATAGAGAGAACGTCTCCCTCGTGGTATACCTTGTCAGAACCCTTGAATGTGAGAGTCTTTGCATCGAGGTCGATGTGCATTGCCTCGCAACCTACGATACAGCACTTGCCCCATCCGCGTGCTACGAGAGCAGCGTGTGAAGTCATACCTCCGCGCTCTGTAAGGATACCTGCGCAAGCACGCATGCCTTCTACGTCCTCTGGAGAAGTCTCCTCACGTACGAGGATGGTAGCGATACCCTTCTCAGCAGCCTCCATGGCAGCCTCAGAAGTGAAAGCGATAACTCCTACTGCTCCGCCTGGAGATGCAGGAAGACCGTTAGCGATAACTGAAGCCTTCTTCTCAGAAGCAGGGTCAAGGATCGGGTGGAGGATCTCATCGAGCTGAGCAGGAGCAACGCGTGTCACTGCTGTCTTCTCGTCGATCATTCCTTCCTCAAGCATATCCATAGCCATGTTGAGGGCGGCAAGACCGGTTCTCTTACCAACGCGGCACTGGAGCATCCAGAGTTTGCCGTCCTGGATAGTGAACTCGATGTCCTGCATATCGTGGAAGTGGTTCTCGAGGTGGAGACGGATGCCGTCGAGTTCAGCGTAAACCTCAGGCATTGCAGTCTCGAGAGACTCGAGGTTCTGGTTGTGAGGGTTCTTGGTAGCCTCATTGAGCGGGTTAGGTGTACGGATACCTGCCACAACGTCCTCACCCTGAGCATTGATAAGCCACTCGCCGTAGAACTTGTTGTCACCGTTTGCAGGGTTACGTGAGAATGCCACACCTGTAGCTGAAGTGGCACCCATGTTGCCGAATACCATAGACTGTACATTTACGGCTGTACCCCACTCATCAGGAATACCCTCGATGCGACGGTATGCGATAGCACGCTTTCCGTTCCATGACTTGAATACACCGCCGATCGATCCCCAGAGCTGTGCCTCTGCTGAATCAGGGAACTCAGTGCCGAGAACTTCCTTCACGCGAACCTTGAACTTGTCGCAGAGATTCTTGAGTTCCTCAGCAGTGATATCAGTGTCGGAAGCATATCCCTTCGCTTCCTTGAGTTCTGCCATCATTCGGTCAAGCTGCTGGCGGATACCCTGGCCGTCTGCAGGCTCGATGCCTTCTGCCTTCTCCATCACAACGTCAGAGTACATCATGATGAGACGACGATATGCATCATACACAAAACGTGGGTTGTTTGTCTTTGCGATCATGCCCGGAATAGTCTCAGAGCAGAGACCGATATTGAGGATAGTATCCATCATACCAGGCATAGAGCTGCGGGCACCTGAACGGCAAGAAACGAGGAGAGGGTTCTCCTTGTCACCGAACTTCATGCCCATGACTGCCTCTGTCTTCTTGAGAGCCTCTGCTACTTCAGCCTTGAGTGCATCGTTATAGCCACCGCCGAGTTCGTAATACTCAGTACAGCATTCTGTGGTGATGGTGAAGCCGGCAGGCACCGGAATCTCGAGAGTACACATCTCAGCGAGGTTTGCACCCTTACCTCCGAGGAGTTCACGCATAGTGCCATTACCCTCAGCGGTCTTTCCGCCGAAGCAATAGACTCTTTTCTTGTTAACTTCCATAATCTTGTAAATATTTGATTGATAATAAATAATATCTTGTAGTCAAAATTACACTCCGGCTACCGTCCGGCAGTCGGAATTTTCCCGGCGCGAATTTACGGATTTTTCTTCAATATTCAGCATACAATTGTGCATTTTTGAATTTTAATCCTCTCCTTCGCTTGCCTGACTCAGCAGAGAGGCAAGTATGCCCGCCACTCCTGTCTTGTCTGCCTCTTCAAAAACGGTTCCATTGCCCTTTCCTGTAGGATGTCCGAGAGGGTAATATGCCACATCCTGTAGAATCAGTTGGGCGTCGAGGTAGTCATAGTCGTTATCCCGGATCTGAATAAGAACCCCGGGTGTTTCTCCGAACAGTATCTTGACAGGGTCCTCCTCCTGATATGAAGCCAGCAGTCTGCTGATGTCCAGTTTCATTCCGGATTCCTTGCTCATTCTTGCAGCTGCGGTGGCAAGTCCTCCGTCGCCTACGCTGACTCCGGCTATGACGATGCCGTCCTCTACAAGTTCGCGTACCACCTCATAGCAGTCGATGAAGTAGTCCGGATCCTGTATCTGAGGGCCCGGCCCTCCGTTGCGTCCGTTTACCTGCGCCAGCAGTGAGCCTCCCAGCCTGTATGAGCATGTGTCGAACGGGATGTATATGATCCAACTGTCTTTGTCCGGAATGACCGATGAAGCGCACATACGCCTGTCTCTTATCCAAGGGTGCCTGCTCTCGTAAGGAGATGACTTGAACAAGGCGGTATCATTCTGATCTTCCGCCGGATCGTCTTCCGTGTCGGCCTCAGGAAGCCATGCGAAGAATCTCGAATTGCTTTCCCCGTCGCTTTCCAGAAAGAGATAATCAGTCATCTTGACCCCCAGGCCGTAGATGTAGTCGCTTGCCGCAGATGCGCTGGCATAGAATGCCGCCATGTTACCGACCGGCCTTGTGTTCCAGTCCCATTGAGCCCAGATCCTCAGGTCTCCCAGGCGGAAATGGCCTTCGCTCCATAATCTGGCGGTGAGTGCATCCGCAATCTGGAGACGTGTGAAATGCTCAGGGTAGAGCATTGTGAACCCACGCTGTCCGTATGAAGCTGATTCTGTCATGTGCATATATTCCTGCAATTTCTCCTTTTCCGGGCGGAAAGAAGATAGCGGCGGCTCCATGGATTCGTCGATGAGGTCGCTGAAACAGCCGGTGATTCCGACTTCCGGGACAGAGTCTTCATATTCCATGCATTCGTCGAGAATTTCTGCCGGAGTCATGTCGTACCTTGTGCCGTCGATGATGTAACTGGAATACAGCGCTGATTCGTTTTCCTTCATAATTATTTTGATCAAGCAATAGGGATATATCTGTCAAAAATACTTATTTTTGTCTTCACAACAAGCGATTTTTCGGTTTTATGGAAAAGATTTTTTCGGAATCAGCATACGAAGACATGATATCAAGGCTCTTCGGCCGTTTCCCTTCATTTCAGAAGGCAGGGGCTGGGGCATATAAGCCCGGGATTGCAAATATGGAATTCGCGGACCAGCTGATGGGGCATCCTCACAGAAAATACAAGGTCATCCATGTGGCCGGTACCAACGGCAAAGGGTCTGTTTCCAATATGCTGGCGTCCGTACTCGCATCATATGGTTTGAAAGTCGGACTCTACACATCTCCCCATATCCTTGACTTCCGTGAACGTATCCGTATATGTCATCCCTGTCACCCTGAGCGAAGCGAAGGATCTTCCCACACCCTGATCCCAAAGGAAGATGTATGGACTTTCGTGAACCGATGGCGTGATACTTTCGACCATCTCGACCTTTCGTTCTTTGAGATAACGACCCTGATGGCGCTTGACTGGTTTGCGTGTCAGGAAGTCGATATCGTTGTCCTTGAAACAGGCCTCGGAGGCAGACTTGACAGTACGAATATAGTCATGCCGGTCCTGAGCGTCATTACGAACATAGGTCTGGACCATTGCGACATGTTGGGCGAAACATTGCCTGAGGTCGCATTTGAGAAAGCCGGGATCATAAAGCCGAAGGTGCCTGTGGTCGTGGGTGAGAGCCAGCCGGAAACCGATCCTGTCTTTGAACGTAAGGTGCTGTATACCAATCTTCCGGATCCGGAATTCATGGGTAGCCATACCACCATCATGTCTCTTCTGACCTTTGCCGACAAGGTGGTGCCTGCGCATTGGGAGGAGCATCAGGTGATTCTTGATAAAATGGATCTGAAAGGGGAGTATCAGGCCAGGAATCTGCGCACTGTTCTTGCCGCTCTTGATGTGCTTTCGATTTCCTGCCATATCGGTGGAGATTTCTTCCCCGAGGCGATTGAACGTACTGCCGAACGGACCGGTTTCCGCGGCAGGTGGGAAAAACTCTCCGACGATCCGTATGTGATATGCGACATAGGCCACAATGAGCACGGACTTAAGTACAATTTCGCCCAGCTTTCACGGATGAAGACTGAAGGGAAATGTTCTGAACTTATAATTGTGTATGGCTCGGTAGCGGATAAGGATGTCGGTTCCGTAATCCATCTGATGCCTTCCGATGCTGTTTATGTCTTCACTCAGGCTGATTCGCGCCGTGCTCTGTCTGCCGGGATAATACGGGATAAATATGAGGAGTATTGCCGAGTGTCCGGCATGGAAGCAGGGGAAGTCCATGTCATAAGTTCTGTTTCTGAGGCTGTCGCAAAGGCTATGGCTCTGGCGGAGGATATGAAGGCTTCTGACAGTCTTGCCTGTCCGCTCATATATATAGGGGGAAGTACTTATGTTGTTGCAGAGGCTATAGCTTCTTTGGAATGATTGGAAAAATATTGTGAAAAGTTTGGAGGTTATGAAATTTTCATTACCTTTGCATCAGGAATAATTTAGAATAATTCAAAATTAACATATTATTGACAATTTAAAAGGATAAAGTTATGACAAAGAAATTCAGATGCCTGGTATGCGGTTATATTCATGAAGGTGAGAATGCTCCTGAGGAGTGTCCATTGTGCCATGTCGGACCTGAAAACTTCGAGGAACTCGTCGAGACAGACGGTGACCTTGCATGGGCTGACGAGCATAAGTTGGGGGCAGCCAAGAATGTGGATCCTGAAATTCTCAAGGGACTTCGTGACCATTTCAACGGCGAGTGCTCAGAGGTGGGTATGTACCTTGCGATGAGCCGTCAGGCTGACAGGGAAGGCTATCCTGAAATCGCCGAGGCATTCAAGAGATATGCATGGGAAGAGGCTGAGCATGCTGCGAAATTCGCAGAACTTCTCGGAGAGTGCGTATGGGATACAAAGACAAATGTGGAGAAGAGGATGCTTGCGGAGCAGGGTGCATGTGAGGACAAACTCCGTATCGCAAAATTGGCAAAGCAGCAGAACCTTGATGCGATCCATGACACTGTCCATGAGATGTGCAAGGACGAGGCTCGCCACGGAGCAGGCTTCCAGGGACTCTTCAACAGATACTTCAAGTAGAAGAATCACAACGTAAATATGTAACGCGAAAAATCAAGCCGGCTGGGTTCAGTCGGCTTTGTTGTATTCTACGTCGTCAAACCCGAAATCGGACGCGAAACGCTCTGCTATGTCGTCCGGGACATCAAAACTGAGGTTGCTCCAGAGATCGTCCATCTGGCGACGGTCCTTCTTGGTCGGACGTCCTGCGCCTCTGTCACGTTTCAGGAAGAAAGTCTCCACAGGTGCGCGCAGTTTCGCGATCTCCTCGGGCGGCGTCAGATTCTCCGCGTAATTCGGCACCAGTTTGGCTCCCTGGCGCTTGTCAATCAGTTGCAGCACCTTGTAGGTATATGTCACGGCCCCTTTTCTTGCGACGATCGTATCACCCGGCTTTACTGCCTTCGACGGTTTCGTGTCCCCTCCGTTTATCCTGACCTTTCCTCCCTTGCAGGCGTCTGTGGCCTCGCTGCGGGTCTTGTAGACCCTGATGGCCCACAGGTATTTGTCAATCCTGACTTCTTCCATGGCTTCCGTTATGAAAGTGGTCCGCGTCCTGCACCGAAGAATCCGAGTGGACTCGCCCCGGCAGGGCCGGAAGGTTCATCGTCATCATCCATAAGTCCGTCTTCCAGACCCTCATAGTCCTCATTTTCGAGGAAGGCCTCAGTCTCCGGGTCTATATATGCATCCATCTCGTCCACCGGACGGCATACTGCCTCGAGAAGGATTGTAGAACGGTCTCGTGGCACGAGGAAGAAGTCCTGCATATCCGCAGGCACAAGGATAGTATCACCCTTGGCGAATTCGTAGTTCTCCATATAAGCCTCTCCGTTTTCTTTTGTCGATGGAATCTGGATCGATGCCGCACCTTCTATGCATATATATATGATGAAACTCTCGAACTGATCTGTATAGATATGAAGCGGATCTGACAGGTTCACCTTCGTCACGCAGAATTCCGGTCTCTCTATCAGGGTCTCGGCGATCTTGTCTTCATGATGGTGGCAATGACACTCATGACCTTCGTCATGGCAGTGGCACTCATGGCCTTCTTCGTGACAATGGCATTCGTCGTCGCAGCAGCAATGGCACTCCGATTTACTACATGGCTCATGGGATGCTTCTTCACCCCAGAGCGGTCCCTTACGATACAAGCATGGGTCGAAGGCATGGTAGTCGATGATGTCGATGGCCTCTTCGAGATGGAGAGGACGTGCGGTTGCAGGATTGAACTCGCGTCCCCAGTCATATAGACGGAATGTCATGTCTGACGATTCCTGCACCTCGGCGATGAGCAGTCCTCCGTCTGCGGCATGGACAGTGCCCGGTGCGATGAAAAGCACATCTCCCTTTTTCGGATATATGACATTGAGGACTTCTTCCACAGTACCGGCATGGCATCTGTCATACAATTCCTGAGCAGACATCTCCTTGTTGAAGCCGGCGTAGATCTTCGCTCCTGGCTTCGCATCTATCACATACCATATTTCGGCCTTTCCGAGCGAATCGTATCTTTCTGCGGCGACCTCATCGTCAGGATGAACCTGGACAGAGAGTCTGTCGTTGATGTCGAGGAACTTTATCAGCAGAGGAAACTGCCTTCCATAATATTTATACACATCTTCGCCGACAATTCTTTCGAGGTATGTCTCCATGACCTCGCTGATGGTGTTGCCGGCAAGCCAGCCGTCTGCAATTACAGAATCCTCTATCCCCATGTCGGCAAGTTCCCAGCTTTCGCCGATCTTCTCATCTGTGCCTATCGGTACTTCGTTTCCTTCCTCGTCGCACTCCACAAACTGCTTGCCCAGTTCCTTGACAAGCGCATTCCCGCCCCATGGCCGTTTCGAAGCCACGGGAATAAATCTGAACGGATATAGTCTCTTTTCCATAAATTGTCTTTAATATTTTACAGACTGCGAAGATAATGTTTTTTATCAAGAAAGCCGACGGGTTGGTACAGATATTGACATAAACGGAATGTCCATATGAGAAGGACGCGTATATAAACAATTTAACGGATAGGAGAATAAAGATTATGTTACCAGCAAGAAAGTTCAACGGCCAATACGGTCTTACCGACTTCTTCAACGATTTCTTTGATAATCGTACACTGGAGAAGGTCGGAGTGACTTCACCTGCAATCAATGTGAAAGAGAATGAGAAGGGTTACAGAATCGAAGTGGCTGCACCAGGCATGTGCAAGGATGACTTCAAGATTCATCTCAATAAAGACGGAAATCTTGTGATCGACATGGAGAAGACCAACTGCGGATGCAAGGACAAGGAGAAGGAAGGCGAGAAGAAGGATTGTAAATATCTCAGGAAGGAATTCTCATACACAAAGTTCAGCCAGACTCTGCTTTTGCCTGAAAATGCCGACAAAGACGGCATCGAAGCCAATGTAAGCAACGGAATCCTGTATGTGGATATTCCTAAGGCTACAAAAGAGAAGGTTGAAGAAGAAAAACGCGTGATTGAGGTCAAATGATCCCGCGTGGCAACGAAAACATTGAGTTTCACTGTTTTTCGGATTCTGAACACCACAGGCGGCAAGTCAAGACAGACTTGCCGCCAACTTTTTTATGCTTTTTTTGTCAAAAAATGAAAGAAAAATTTGCAGGTTTGAAAAAAATGCGTACCTTTGCATCCGCGTTCGACAAAAACGCATAAAGTCTGAACAAATGGTGCGGTAGTTCAGCTGGTTAGAATACCGGCCTGTCACGCCGGGGGTCGCGGGTTCGAGTCCCGTCCGCACCGCCAAAAAGACAAGTTCTTTTAAATGTTGAAGTTTGTTTTTGTCGAGTACAAGGAAGACGAACGATGAAGGAGGGAGCAACCTTTCGGTTGTGACCGACTGAAGAGAGAAGTCTGACGCAGTAGTCGGCAAAAAGAAACGAAACGGGAGCATAGCTCAGTTGGTTTAGAGCATCTGCCTTACAAGCAGAGGGTCGGGG
>CAZYCJ010000085.1:0-8149 GCA_964645495.1 uncultured Muribaculaceae bacterium | reverse complement strand
TTTCCGCATTCCCCCGGTGTTTATAGGTATTATGACGCCGAGGGGAATGTGATATATGTGGGTAAGGCAAAGGACCTGCATAAAAGGGTGGCGCAGTACTTCGTGTCTCCCGAAAGGCTGACGCGCAAGACGGCGGTGATGGTCTCGAAGATCACTGATGCACAATATACCGTCGTGGAATCGGAGGCTGATGCTCTTCTTCTTGAGAACAATCTCATCAAACAGTTCAAGCCGCGATATAACATCCTTCTCAAGGATTCGAAGACCTACCCCTGGATATGCGTCAGCAACGATATGTTTCCGAAAGTATTCCTGATACGCAGGATGGTCAAGGACGGGTCCCGGTATTTCGGACCTTACAGCAGCATCGTGCATGCCCGCAATCTTGTCGAGTTCTTCCATAGCGTATATCCTCTCAGGACCTGCAGCAACAAGATAACTTCGGATGCGATTCTTCGCGGAAAGTTCCGTCCCTGTCTGAATTTTCATATAAAGAAATGCCGTGGATGCTGTGTCGGAGGCATTTCGCAGAAGGAGTATAACGAAAATATAGAGGAAATAGTCCGACTTCTCAGGGGCGGCGGACGCGAGATCATCCAGCATTACAAGACTTTGATGACCGAGGCTGCTCAGAATATGGATTACGAGCAGGCGCAGGTGTATAAGGAAAAGATGCTTTCTCTCGAACAGCATTACAGCAAGTCCGTGATAATGAATTCTACCATCGGAGATGTGGATGTCTTTTCCCTTGTCGTCGACGGATCCGAGGCCTTCGGTAATTTCATGCGAATACGCGGAGGTGCTGTCATCCAGTCCCTTAATCTGGGTTTCAGGATGATGATCGAAGAAGAACAGGAGGAGGTGCTTGCGACCTTCATCGGCGAGATCCGCGCCAAATTCGGTGCCCTTTCCCGTGAAATAATTGTGCCTTTCAAGCCGGACATGGATCTGGAGGATGTCGAATTCCGTGTACCGGTCAGGGGAGACAAACTGACTTTGCTCCAACTAAGCGCCCGTAATGCCAAGGAGATGCGCCTCAATGCGTTGAAGCAGCAGGAACATACCGATCCTGATGCATACAGGAATATGGTGATGGAGTCTCTCCAGAAGCAGATAGGAATGAAGGAACTGCCTGTTCACATCGAGTGCTTCGACAATTCCAATATCCAGGGTACCAATCCCGTCTCAGCATGCGTGGTATTCCGCAGTGCAGTACCCTCCAAGAAGGATTACCGCCATTTCAAGGTGAAGACAGTAGTCGGTGCCAATGACTATGCAACGATGAAGGAGGTCGTGAACCGCAGATATTCGAGGATGCTTGAGGAAAATCCGGAGGATCTTCCTCAGCTTGTGGTAATCGACGGGGGAAAAGGTCAGTTGGCCTTCGCATATGAGGCTCTTGCCGAACTGGGGCTTACAGACAGGCTCACCGTGATCGCTCTTGCTGAAAGGATGGAGGAAGTCTATCGCGTGGGAGATCCGTATCCTATGTTCATAGACAGAAATTCTCCGGCATTGAAGGTGCTTCAGCAGATCCGTGACGAGGCTCACAGATTCGGAATCACTTTCCACCGTAAACTCCGTAGCAAGAGTCAGGTGGAGTCAGCGCTCCGTAATATCAAAGGCGTAGGCGAGAAGACTGAACAACGCCTGCTTCTCAGATTCGGAAGTGTGGCGAGAATCGCTGCGGCGTCCGTGGATGATCTGGCAGAACTTGTCGGTCGTTCTTTGGCTGAACATATACTTGAACAACTTAAACGCAATGAAGAATAATGTACTTTCCCTTTACGACTGGTTCCTTATAGTGGGAGTCATCGCATCGAACATCATCTACACCATCCTTGTCGGAAATGTTGATGTCGTCGGTTCTGTTGCCGGAATAGCCGGTGTGCTCTGTGTGGTACTTGTAGCCAAGGGCAGCATATGGAACTATCTGTTCGGAATTGTCAATGTGTCTCTTTATGCGTACATCTCATACAAGGCGGCTCTATATGGGGACGCTGTTCTCAATGCGCTGTACTATGTTCCGATGCAGTTCATAGGTTTCTGGCAGTGGCGCAAGAGGGGAGCGGCCATCACTGAGGCCGAAGCCGGAGACAAGGGTGTACAGGTCAAGGCCAGAAGGTTCAACCGGAAACAAAGATTCGTTCTTGCGTTGGGCTGCACGGTGGCGGTCATTGCGGGAGGATATGTACTTCAGTATTTCGGTGATCCGCAGCCTTTCAAGGATTCCACCACTACAGTGTTGAGCATTGTGGCTCAGGCTTTGATGGCTCTGGCGTTCATGGAGCAGTGGGCGCTATGGATAATTACTAACATCGTGAGTGTCGTAATGTGGGTGATCTGTGTGTCACGAGGTGAGGCTCATGCGGGGCTGATGGTGATAATGTGGAGCTTTTATCTTCTCAATGCTATCAATGGTCTGAGGGTCTGGCTGAAACTCAGCAAATAGGCTTTGGTATACAAAATTTTCATTTCTCGATTTTTTTTATTTAATTTGCACCGTTTAAAGCGCAAGATACGTGTATTAAGATACTAATTATTAACTAAAAATTTAAAGTTATGGCTAATATTGCAGAAGACGTAAAGGCAATCATCGTCGAGAAATTGGGCGTTGATGCGTCTGAAGTTACTGAAACAGCAAGCTTCACAAATGATCTTGGAGCAGATTCTCTTGACATCGTAGAGCTTATCATGGACTTCGAGAAGAAGTTTGACATCGAGATTCCTGATGAGGATGCCGGTGACAGAATCTCTACAGTAGGAGATGCTATCAAGTACATTGAGGACAAGGTAAACGCAAAATAATTTTGTCTGAAATAACAAATCAGGGCTGGTCGATCGACCAGCCCTGATTAATTGTATATGTGTCCGTATTACTCTGCTGACTTCGGAGCGGAGTATGTCACCTTGAGTTTCGGTCTTGCTCCGTCTGCTTCCGGTCCGTTGAGGACTGCAAGGTAGTATCTGTCCTTGTCAAGTTCCACGCTGGTTTCCTCCTCAGATGAATAACTTCCCAAACTTGCATAGTAAGCCATCATAGCATAATTGTAGTAGTTGCTTCCGTATCCGTATCCGCTATACCCGTATCCGTATCCGCTGTACCCATAGCCGTAGCCGTATGGATCGTAGTACATGTTGTTGTAGTATGAACTGTACAGGAGGTTGTTGTAGTAGTCGCTATAGGATGAATCCGTGCTGCTGCTTGTCACCTCTTCGTACATGATGAGGAACCATATATCGTAGTTCTCGATATCTGTGCTGAAGTCAGCATCGTTTCTGTCCAGTTTCAGAATCTCCTGGACGTGGTGGCTGATGTCAGGGCAGTAGAGGCTAGTAGACCTGTTGATGTCTCCCTGATTCTCGCTGCTGATGCTGGAGTCTGTGAGTCCTGCATAGGATACATATCCGCCTTCGCTGCTGTGAAGTCTTACTGTAGGGCTGAGAATCATAGGATATTTGTCGAGAAGGTCGTAGTTGCCGTTCACGTCATAAGGCAGGATGATGGTGGCCTTGTTGATGACCACTTCAGTCGGATCTTCTATGCCATCCTTTGTGATCAGGTCTTCCAGAATCTCCTTTATCTCGATGGCCTTGATCACAGGCTTGATTCCGCTTCCACCTTCCACCAGGATTTCCTGCTCTGCGAGGACACCGTCACCTTTGTACGCCCCTTCGGTTTCGTGTGTGCTGGTGTTGAATGCGAACTGTGTCGGGTAGGTCACGTTTCCGTCCTCGTCGATCTGCACGAAGTCTCCTGAGCCGAAGAGGAATACGAATGATGTGTCTACGGGCTCGTCAGAATAGTCATATTCCGCAGTGAACTTGAGCTCTGCGTAATTTCCTGATATATAGCCGGAAGAGGTCTCCAGTGCGAGGTTGAACATGTTTATTCGTCCTCCCGGACCTACCGGAGAGTCGGTGGTGATGTAGATGCCCGGAAGATCCTGTACGTAGAGGTCCACGCTGTCCGTTCTTGCCGTCTTGATCTTTTCCACGAATCTTTCGGCAAATTCAAGACTGAAGTCAAATGAAAGTGAGTCTCCTCCGGCATATACAGGAATGCCTGATGTGACGGTGTTGTCTAGATCCACGAATTCGTTCAGTTTTGCAGGATCCGAGAATGAGCCCATATAGAGAACCGTCGAGTCAAGAGGCTTCTTGAGTTCATGGACATACAGATTCTGAATCATCTTCAGATTGTTGTCGTACACTGTTGATAAGGTGTCTCTGACGGCTGACAGATGGAACTGCCTGATCTTGGTGTTCTTTCCGAAATCAAGAGAGTCCCAGACAGGTACAAGGGTGAAACTGGTGCTTTTGATGCTGGTTCCCAGAACGTTGTCATTGACGGCTCCGAATGTGAATCTTGCAGTGCTGTATGCCGAGAGACTGTCCGCCAGTTGAAGGCGGATCTGCTTGAGTTCAACTGCGTCGTGTGTGAACACATTCCACTGCTGGTCTGTCGGAATCAGGTTCTCTCCGAGTTCTTCGTTAATCTTTATGCATGATGCAGAGCCAAGAAGTATCGTACCGATAGCCACAAGACGGCTGACTCTGCAGAGAAAGTTCAAGTTCATTATA
The DNA here is from genome assembly GCA_964645495.1 of uncultured Muribaculaceae bacterium. GTDB lineage: Bacteria > Bacteroidota > Bacteroidia > Bacteroidales > UBA932 > Cryptobacteroides. The sequence goes on along the minus strand of CAZYCJ010000085.1, from coordinate 3,565 downwards.
AATTGTCGTAAAAACTGTTGTAATCTTCAATATATGATCCGTTCTGAAGCGCCTCTTCGTTGTAAGGCAGGCATGGAAGTCCGCTCTTTTCACAGAACTCCTTGATCTCCGGAGTAATGTCAGATGAGCCGAAGATGATGCCGTCAGAATAGCCGGCCGCCAATTTTGCAAGATTTATGCCAGTCGGTTCCGCAAGGATTTCCACGTCTTTTTCTGTCACGCCTCCGAAGAGGATTCTTTCCTTGAAATCTGCCGGGAAGTCTGTCATCGGAGTGTCGTCGTAGAGGGAGAGGACGACCTTGCTGTTCGAGAAGATCGGATCATCGATGTATGCCTTCTTCAGGTATATGGGGAGTATCTGCGATATCCATCCTTGACAATGGATGACGTCCGGTGCCCATCTGAGTTTCTTGACTGTCTCCAGTACGCCGCGGGCGAAGAATATCGCTCTCTCGCCGTTGTCCTTGAAGAACCGGCCTTCAGCATCATGATATACGCTCTTGCGGTGGAAATAGTCCTCGTTGTCTATGAAGTATACCTGCATCCTGGCAGCGGAGATTGATGCCACCTTGATCACAAGAGGCCTGTCTACGTCATTGATTATGATGTTCATTCCCGATAGACGGATCACTTCGTGGAGCTGATTTTTTCTTTCGTTGATGCATCCGTATCTCGGCATGAAGGACCTTATCTCCTTCTTCCTTTCCTGAATACCTTGCGGGAGGTATCTGCCGATGTTGGCAATAGGTGATTCCGGAAGATATGGGAATATCTCCGAATTGACGAACAGTACTCTTTTGACCGAATTTCCCATAATGGCAATTTTTAGTGACAAAATCAGTACAAAGGTAAGAAATATTTTTGAAAATCACTATCTTTGACCCCGATTGGGACTATCGTATGAGTAAAACAGACAACAAGATAATGCGCAGAAGGCTGGCCAATGCCTATCTTTCGTCCATCATCAGCATCAGCATGGTTCTTCTTCTTGTGGGACTTGCCGCCATGCTTCTGGTGAACGCCAAAGGCATTTCCGGTTATTTCAAGGAGAACATGCAGGTCTCTGTCATGATGAAACAGACTGTTTCAGAGGAGGATGCGCTGGCATATCAGGCTGATCTCGAGCAGGAGAGATATATCCGAAGCACTCAGTTTGTCTCAAAGGAGCAAGGACGTAGGGAGATGGCGGATATGCTTGGCGACGACTTTCTGGATGTTTTCGAGACATCTCCGATTCCGGCTTCCATCGATGTGACCCTTAAGGCGGAATATGTGTCTGCTGACAGTCTCGAGGTGGTGAAGAATGAGATATCGGTCTCGCCTCTGGTCGACGAGGTCGTGTATCAGAGTTCTCTTGTTGATGCCTTGAATGCCAACCTCAGCAAGATATCCCTTGTGCTGGGAATATTCATCGCTTTGCTGCTGTTCATCTCGTTTGTGCTTATCAACAACACCGTGAGGCTGAGTGTGTATTCGCGACGCTTTACCATCCATACTATGAAGCTTGTGGGTGCCACGCGTTCATTCATCCGTGCTCCTTTTCTGGTGCAGGCGGCATTTCAGGGTGTCTTTGCTGCCTTTGTGGCCATCATCGCACTGACGGTGATGATGTATTTCATGAGAAGCGGTTTCGAACAGTTGTTCGAGATCTTCCGCGTGGATCTGCTGCTGACGGTCTTCGGTATCGTCCTGTTTTCGGGACTTGCGATCTGCCTTGTCAGCACATGGTTTGTAGTCAACAAACTGGTGTCATTGAAAAAAGACGAATTGTATTATTGATTATGGAAAACAACGAAAAAATGGCCATGACCCCGAAGGGTCTCAAATATCTGCTTGTCGGACTTCTTGTGATGGTGTCAGGCTATATCCTGATGACCGGAGGCGGAAATGCTGATCCGGAAGTCTTCAATTATTCGATGTTTGATTTCCGCCGTATGGTGGCAGCCCCGATCGTGATAATTCTTGGTATTGTCATCGAGGTGGTGGCAATCATGGGCATGGCTGGCAAACAAGAGGAGAAATAGCGTATGGAGTGGTTTGAGGCAGTCCTTCTGGGACTTGTTCAGGGGCTGACCGAGTTTCTTCCGGTCAGCAGCAGCGGACATCTGGAAATAGGAAAGGCGCTTCTTGGTGTGGAGACTTCGGATGATCTTCTTTTCACGACCATGGTTCATGCGGCAACGGTACTCAGTACCATCGTTGTGTTCCGCAGTCAGATATGGGATCTTCTCAGGGGCTTTTTCTGCGGACTCAAGGACTGGAAATTTGCCAAGGATGAGAGCGGCAAGTCTTATCTTGTGTGCAATGACCAGACTGACTATCTCCTGAAGGTCGTGCTGTCCATGCTTCCGATCATGGTGGTGGGCCTCTTCTTCAAGGACCAGGTGGAGTCGCTTTTCGGCTCGATATACATTGTGGGGGCGGCGCTGGTCGTGACTGCGCTTCTGCTGTTCTTTTCCGATTATGCGTCCCGTCCCGGCAGGAAGTCGATATTTCCTGCAAACACATATAGAAACGGCATCTCATACTGGCAGGCGTTCGCTGTCGGCCTCGGTCAGGCTTTTGCCGTCGTTCCCGGACTTTCGCGTTCCGGCACCACGATCTCGACAGGTCTTATCTGCGGGGTGAAGAGGGAGGTGATGGCCCAGTTCTCGTTCCTGATGGTTCTTGTGCCAATCCTTGGCGAGACCTTCCTGGAGATAGTGGGAGGAGAGTTCGGAGCATCGTCGGTCGGTGCCCTTGCACTTGTCCTCGGCTTCGTTTCGGCCTTCCTTTCGGGACTTTTCGCGTGCAAGGTGATGATAGCGCTTGTGAAGAAGGCCAAGCTCAGTTGGTTCGCGCTGTACTGTCTTGTCGCCGCTGCCTGTATCTTCATTTTCGCATGACCCATAATCTGACATATTTTGTCTCCGATGTTCATCTCGGTCTGCAGGTCAAGGATCCGGCGGACAGGGAGCGCCGTTTTGTCAGATTCCTGACAGGCCTCCCGGAGAATACGGATGCCGTGTACCTTCTCGGCGACATCTGGGACTTCTGGTATGAATACAAGCATGTTGTCCCGAAGGGATATGTACGCGTCTTTGCTGCCCTGACTGCATTGATGGACAGGGGAGTCAAGGTGTATTTCTTTCAGGGGAACCACGATGTCTGGACTTACAGTTATTTCGAGGAACTGGGGATGAAGAAACTGGTGCAGCCGCATGTCGTGACCATCGGCGGAAAGAAGTTCTGTCTAGGCCATGGTGACGGGTTGGGGCCGGTCCCGTTCGGGTATCGTTTCCTGCGCGGACTCTTCCATAACCGTCCGGCACAGTTCCTTTTCAGTCTTCTGCATCCGTGGATCGCCTTCAGTTTCGGCAACGGATGGTCGCGAGGCAACCGGCTTGCTCATGATCAGGCATATGTCTTCCGTGGAGAGGACGAGCCTCTGTATAAGTTTGCCTTGTCTTTTTCGGAAAATGTCGATTACTTCGTTTTCGGCCATTATCATGCCGATGTTGACATGACGCTCCCTTCGGGTGCGCGTTTTATGGTACTCAAGGACTGGATGGACTCCTCCCCTTAT
>CAZYCJ010000084.1:4030-8337 GCA_964645495.1 uncultured Muribaculaceae bacterium | reverse complement strand
TTCCTCGAGGGTCATCGGCGGAAGGATGCCGGCCATTGCTTTAGCCAGGGAACTTTTCCCGGAACCGGGAGGACCGATGAGCATGACATTATGCCCTCCGGCGGCAGCGATCTCCACTCCCCTCTTGGCCCCTTCCTGTCCTATTATCTCCGAAAAGTCCATCACGCCGTCCTTACCTGAAGGGGCAGCAGGCACCTCAGGGACGGGAATCCTGTTCCTTGCCAGAAGGTCACCGCAAAGTTCTTCTCCCGACAACACCCTAAGAACATCATCAAGAGTCTCCACCCCATACACCTCGACTCCTCCGAATTCAACTGCCTCCAAAGCCGACACAAGAGGAAGGATACAACCCCTGAGGCCCTCGCGCGCAGCCAGTTCCACTATCGGCAAAGCTCCCGGCACATCCCTGACACCGCCGTCAAGACCAAGTTCGCCCATTATCAGGAATTTGTCCAGCAGCGGAAGATCCCTTTGGCCTGATGATGCGATGATGCCCACTGCGATGGGCACATCATAGCCGCTTCCCTTCTTGTGCATGTCTGCAGGTGCAAGATTGATGACTATCTTCTTTCCCGGAATCCTGAACCCCATGGACTGGAGGGCGGTGATAGTCCTCAAGAGACTTTCCTTTACCGCAGCGTCCGCAAGTCCGACAAGGTGTATCCCTATGCCTGTGGTGATGTCTATTTCGACAGTTACCGGGACGGCATCGATCCCGACACATTTCGCTCCATGAATATTTATCAGCATATTTATGAGTTTTAACCTTCAAATGTTGCGAGGATATCCGGGAAACAGACTAAAAAAAAGAAAAATGTGACTAAATTCGCATGATAAAATAAATTTTAGTCATGCTAAAAAAAATCTTTGTGTCCGTCGGAAGGTATTTTCTCTTCCTGAAAATGGTCTTCAGGAGGCCTGAGAAGTGGAAAATATTCTGGAGACAATTCATCAACGAAGCCGACAAACTGATCCTGTCATCAATCCTTCTGGTGGGAGTGATCTCGTTGTTCATCGGCGGAGTGCTCGTCATCCAGACCGCATCGAACCTCGAAAACCCGATCATCGACAAGATGTACATAGGATATATGGTCAGAGAGAGCCTCATTCTGGAGTTCTGTTCGACGATGGTTGCCCTGATCCTGGCCGGAAAGATGGGTTCGAACATTTCATCTGAAATCGGAAGCATGAGGATCACCGAGCAGATCGACGCGATGGACATGATGGGAGTGAATTCGGCAGGGTTCCTCGTACTGCCTAAAGTGACAGCGGCGACCATCCTCAGTCCGCTTCTCATGCTTCTCAGCCTGGCCCTCGGACTTGTCGGAGGCTGGGTGGTGGTGGAAACGACGCAGATCATACCTCCACCGTCGTACATAACAGGCATCAAGGCATTCTACAACGGATTCTACATCTTCTACAGTTGCTTCAAGATGTCCCTGTTCTGCTTCATGATCTCGTCCATCGCTGCCTTCAACGGATATTACGCTAAAGGCGGATCTCTCGGAGTGGGACGCTCCAGCACACAGGCCATTGTCACCACCAGCATCCTTATCCTGATGGCCGATCTCATAGTCACCCAACTTATGCTCTATTAACAGGAAGTATCATGATCAAGGTAGAACACCTCAACAAAAGTTTTGACGGCGTGCAGGTTCTCAAGGATATCTGCGTAGAATACGAGCCTGGCAAATGCAACATGATAATCGGAGCCAGCGGTTCGGGAAAGACGGTACTTCTGAAGAACCTGATAGGCCTGCTGGAGCCGGACAGCGGAGACATATCATACGGCGAACATAAACTCTCGCAGATGGACTACAACGAAAAGAAGAAACTGAGGCAGAACATCGGTATCCTGTTCCAGGGAAGCGCACTCTTTGACTTTGCCACAGTCATTGAGAATATTATGTTCCCGATGGACTTCTTCACGGACTGGTCTGATGCACAGAAGAGGGAAAGGGCACAGTATTGTCTGGAAAAGGTGAATGTCATCGGGTCTGACGACAAATATCCGAACGAACTCAGCGGCGGAATGCAGAAGCGCGTGGGAATTGCCCGGGCCATTGCACTGAACCCGGAATATCTGTTCTGCGACGAGCCTAATTCGGGTCTGGACCCATATACCTCGATCCTTATCGACCGTCTCATCAGCGACCTCACAAAGGAATTCAACATGACCACAGTGGTCAACACACACGACATGAACTCCATTCTCGAGATCGGAGACAGAATCGGTTTCATTTCACAAGGTTCGCTCCTGTGGCAGGGAGACAAGAACACCATCCTGAAGACCGACTGCCAGGAACTCAAGGACTTCGTCTGTGCCAATGCCTTAGCCAGAAACATCATCGGAAAGTGATGCACGCACTACATATCCGTTGACATCAAGGACCGTCAGTTCACCGTCCTTCCACAATGCAGGAGAGTCCCCTGAAGTGGAAGTAAGTCCCGCATACACTCCTAATTCACCTGACACCATGGGATTCAGACCACGGATGTCATATCCTTCAGGCATATCGTGAACATCGTTGTCCACACAAATCTTTCCTGACATGCCGTCAGAATGGTTATATGCCATGCAGACCCTGTCTGCGCCCAGACATACCGCTGTGGCTACATGGCCTGGAAATGGTCTTCGCCATCGTCCGGACCCGAGCCACAGAAGCGTCGTCGGCGAACTCCCTCCCGTCGCAGCATATCTCACATTGACGCAGAGAATGTCAGAATCTACAAACATCGCACTCTTGACTTCCGTTCCGGCAAACAAGAAGAAGGATTCATTTGAAGATGGCGTAAACAACGCAGGAAGACCGCCGGAGCCTTTCGAGGCCAAGGTATACAATCCATCCCCATAGGTCTTGATATCCAGCACATCACCCTCAACATCAAGAAGTTCCACCACACCGTCAAGCACTGTATAATGTCGGCTGACACTTCCTGATGACTCCGTAACGATGCGTGAAAAGCAGAATCTCACTCCGTCTTCTGTCAGATCCAGATGCGGATACAGAACCGCATCACTACGTTCCAGCACCTTCTCCCCGTCCACACGATAAGTGAACCCTTTTCCCTCATCAGGGCGGTTAAGGGTATGGATCTTTCCATCATGCACAAGCATCTTCACCACCGTTTCCGGTTCCGCATACCTGATGACGGCCTTCCCGTCTTTTTTTATGACGGTACCTGAGGGAGCCGACCAGTCCGTATACAGATGACCACCAATAACCCTATGTCTCTGCGGATCGGACGACACCTCGTGAGCGTCTCCGACAGGAATCCGCAATATAGGTGTAGTCTCTGCAAATACAGTAAGGAAACACGAGGATTCATTATCCGCAGCACTCCTCCAGTCATACCCGTCAGGATAGGTGAATGCCGTCAGATAGCAGACTTCACCATACAGGCCCGATGCAGGACCTGTCCATATTCTGTCAGCATTAGTATGACTCCCCTTGCCTGTTTCCTTCAACCCGCATGAAACCACACAAAAAATCATCAGCACATATAAAGACAGACATTTCATGTTTTTTTCATCAAAGGAACACAATCAGATGAAAAAAGCACCGGAATTTCGTCACAGAATCCGGTGCTTTCGTCACATTTTTCTTTTTTTATATGTCTTTTTCCGTTTTTTAGTCTCTTTTATAGATTGCAAACAGGGCTGATCCCGATCCTGACATGGATGCATAGACCGCCCCTGTGTCATAGAGAGAGCGTTTGATGGCCGCCAGTTCCGGGAATTTTGCAAATACCGTCTCTTCGAAATCATTGACCAGGACTCCGTCCCATTCCTCGACAGGTCTTGAGAGGGCTTCTCTCAACGGAACTTCCGGCAGATGCGGCCTGATACCGCTGTATGCATCCTTTGTGGAGACCGCTATGCCTGCAGGGGTGATGACCTGGATGTCGAAAGATCCTTCGCTTCGCTCAGGATGACAGTAAAGGCTGTCGAGGTCATATGGGGTGAGGATTTCCCCGCGACCTTCACCGATCATCGGACGGTTGTATATGAAGAAGGCGCAGTCGCTGCCGAGCCTTGAGGCATATTCCGCAAGCCGTTGCTCTGTCAGTTCCAATCCGCAGAGTTCGTTGAGCATCTTGAGTGCGAATGCTGCATCCGACGAGCCGCCACCGAGTCCTGCACCCACAGGCGAGGTCTTTTCAAGGAAGATCTTGACCGGGGGCATGTCGAAGTCTTCGGCAAGGAGCTGATATGCCTTGGCGGTGAGGTCATCCATGGGATTCCAGTCCACGCCTTCGGCACGGGCGATGGTGATCATGAGTCTTCCGTCTTCCGATATGCCTTG
>CAZYCJ010000084.1:1636-3930 GCA_964645495.1 uncultured Muribaculaceae bacterium | reverse complement strand
CATATCTTGCAAAGAGCGAGGCCGATGTCCTGCTGTAGTCGTCTCCGACGACGATTTCAAGAGTGTCGCTGATGCCGAAGTATGGTACGAAAAGGGTCTCGAGGTCGTGGAAGCCGTCTTCTCTCTTGCGAAGGATATTCAGACCGAGATTGATCTTGACATTCGGGTTTGTTATCATGGTCAACCGTAAGTTAAATTATCTTTCTGATTTGTGATTCGAACTCAAAAGAAAAATCATCCCTCTGAGATTCGTCGGCGATCTGTTCAAGGACGGGAGCGATGAACGAGATCATCTGGAGGACCTTGGCATCTTCGAGAGAGATACCGCGGGAGCGCATATAGAACTGTTCCTCTTCATTCAGGCGGCCGATCGTGGCGCCATGCGAACACTTCACATCATCTGCGTATATCTCCAACTGAGGTTTTGTGTCCACCTTGGCACCGTCAGAAAGAAGCAGATTGTGGTTTTCCTGATAGGCTTCCGTCCTCTGTGCATCCCGGGCCACTATGATCTTTCCGTAGAAATCCACTCTGGAAGCACCTCCTGCTATGCCTTTGAAGAGTTGGCGGGAGTTGCAGTGAGGCACCTTATGGTGCATGTCCACCGCTATCTTCACCTTTTCTTCTCCTCCGCAGACATATGCTCCATATATGTTTGCCTCCGCTCCTTCTCCCACAAGTTCGATGTCCATCTTGATGTCGCATGAGGTTCCGGGCATGATCAGCAGCACCACATCCATCCTTTGTCCGGACTGTACCACAATGCTCCGCGCAAGACTGCCTTCTGAAACAACTATAACTTCAGTCATGATGACACCTCCTACAGATTATCGTAACCCTTCTCCTCAATCTCCGCCACGAGTTCCTTGCCTGCTGTCTTCACGATCTTTCCGTCCTTGAGGACATGCACCACATCAGGGACGATGTAGTCAAGAAGACGCTGATAGTGAGTGATCACGATTGCCGCTTTCTCAGGAGTATGGAGTGCATTGACACCATTGGCCACAATACGGAGAGCATCCACATCGAGTCCGCTGTCGGTCTCGTCAAGGATGGCCAAAGTCGGGTCAAGCATCGCCATCTGGAAAATCTCGTTACGTTTTTTCTCACCACCTGAGAACCCCACGTTCACCTCTCTCTTGGCGAACTCAGGCTTCATCTGCACAAAGGCCATCTTCTCGCGCATGAGTTTCAGGAAGTCTCCGGCCTTCAGAGGCTCCAGTCCCTTTCCTGCACGATGCGCATTGACTGCGGTCTTCATGAAACTGGTGATGGTCACACCCGGGATCTCGACCGGATACTGGAACGAAAGGAAGATTCCTGCCCATGCCCTCTCTTCAGGAGACATTGCAAGAAGATCCTGCCCCATGAACTCTATCGACCCTTCAGTCACTATGAACTGAGGCTTTCCGGCCAGCACGGCTGAAAGTGTACTCTTGCCGGCACCGTTAGGTCCCATCACCGCATGGATCTCTCCCTTGCGGATGGTAAGGTCAACACCCTTGAGGATTTCCTTGTCCTCGACAGAGGCCCTCAGGCCCTCAATCTTCAATAATATATCGTTTGCCATATTGCAATAATTATCAGTTTACGCTTCTTTCTTATACAGTCTGTACCAGGTGAACAGCGACCATATGCCGTTGGCCAGATACAGGCAACTTACTATCGGCATGAACACCAGTCCAGCCTTCAGGTAAAGGGTCAGGTTCGCTATGTTCACAAAAAGCCATGCTATCCAGCAGTCCCACTTCTTCAATGCAGACAAGGTCTGGGCCGTAAGGATCAGCACTGTCACGCAGCAGTCCAGATACGGAAGCGGATTGGCCGGGAAGTATCCCACAAACCACTTCGTCCCCATCATCGACATCAACCAGCCCCACACAAGGGCAAGTACCAGGACCAAGGCCACAATGAACCCCCTCTGAGGCCATGAAAGCATCGAGACCTTCAGTTCGCCTGCCTTCTCTGCGCTCTCTTCCGATTTCTTCGGATGACTCCACCTGTACTGCCCCATTATATTGATACCCAGGGAAATAGGCTGCAATATCAGATTGGCGTAAAGATTCTTCTGCCAGAACATTAAGAACAGAAGGGCGGTATAGACATAGCCCACATAAAAATTGCTTTTACTGTTCCTTCCGGCCAGAAACACAGTCGTCAGACCGAACACCGCTGACATAAGATCTATCAGCAGCACCGGCTTTCCGCCCATCTCAAATAATATCTGATTCAAAAAAAACATCAATTTCCTATTAATAGATCTTCACTACTCAGGAGGACATCGGGCTGGGATG
>CAZYCJ010000084.1:0-1536 GCA_964645495.1 uncultured Muribaculaceae bacterium | reverse complement strand
GATGTTAACCGACAGAGCCCTCCAGGCTGACCTGCAGGAGTTTCTGCGCCTCAACGGCAAACTCCATAGGAAGTTTGGCCAGCACCTCACGTGCATAACCATTGACGATCAGGCCCACAGCCTCCTCCGGTCCAATGCCCCTCTGGTTGCAGTAGAACAACTGATCCTCGCTTATCTTAGACGTCGTCGCCTCATGCTCGACCACGGCAGTACTGTTGGCATTCTCTATGTACGGGAAAGTATGGGCTCCGCATTTGTCGCCGATAAGCAGACTGTCGCACTGAGAATAGTTACGCGCGTTGTCCGCGTCAGGAAGCATTTTCACCAAGCCTCGGTAACTGTTCTGACTGCGACCAGCCGAAATACCCTTGCTGATGATCCTGCTTCGCGTATTGCGACCGATGTGGATCATCTTCGTTCCTGTATCAGCCTGCTGCATGTTGTTGGTCACCGCCACTGAATAGAACTCCGAAGACGAATTGTCACCCTTCAGGATCGTCGAAGGATATTTCCATGTGATTGCCGAACCGGTCTCGACCTGAGTCCAAGACAGGTGGCTTCCGGCCCCTTTGCAGATACCTCTCTTCGTCACAAAATTGAAAATTCCTCCGCGGCCCTGCGCATCGCCCGGATACCAGTTCTGCACAGTCGAATACTTCACCTCCGCATCCTTCTCCACAATGATTTCCACGACTGCGGCATGGAGCTGGTTCTCATCGCGCATTGGCGCCGTACAACCCTCCATATAACTCACATATGAGCCTTCGTCAGCAACGATCAGAGTCCTCTCGAACTGACCGGTTCCCTTCGCATTGATACGGAAATAACTTGAGAGTTCCATCGGGCATCGCACTCCCTTCGGAATGTAACAGAACGATCCGTCGCTGAACACGGCGGAATTGAGGGCGGCATAGAAATTATCGCCCACAGGCACTACCGAAGCAAGGTGCTTGCGCACAAGGTCCGGATGCTCACGGACAGCCTCAGAGAACGAGCAGAAGATGATGCCCTTCTCCTCCAATGCAGCGCGGAAGGTGGTCTTCACCGACACGGAATCGAAAACGGCATCTACAGCCACTCCGGCAAGCGCAGCCCTCTCATGAAGAGGAATGCCCAATTTGTCGAAAGTCTTCTCCAGTTCCGGATCGATCTCCTTCGGACGGTCCTCGTCCCTCTTCGGAGCCGCATAATAGATGATGTCCTGAAAATCTATTTCCGGGATATCGAGGTGAGCCCAATTTGGCATCGGCATCTGCTGCCATCTGCGAAAGGCGTTCAGACGGAACTCAAGCATCCACTCAGGTTCCTCCTTCTTCGCCGATATCAGGCGTATTATATCTTCATTGAGGCCTTTGGGTATGAACTCCTGCTCCACGTCGGTGACGAAGCCATGTTCATACTCCTTGTCCGCAATGCCTTCCAATATATCTTTATCTTTATTCATATTCATCAGATCTCTCGACTTCGCTCGAGATGACATTTTCATCTGGTCGAAATGACAAAAAACTGCTATCGTTGCAATGTACAGGCCGTTCA
>CAZYCJ010000083.1:0-8492 GCA_964645495.1 uncultured Muribaculaceae bacterium | reverse complement strand
ATCTCGGGCGGAAGAGGTTTTTTAGGATTCTTAGGAACCCCGTAACTGATGAGTTTGTTCGCGGCTCCGACGATGCTCTGTCCGCGCTCGCGTATCTTGCGGTCGCAGGCCTCATATTGTTCCAAAGCCTCTTCCAGTTTGCGCCCCATCTTGGCATGCGCAGCACACAGATCCGACACCCTCGCGATCACAGTCTCTGCCGCAGCGATTATCTGCTGCTGGTTTGCGACCTGCTCATGGCTTGTCCACGCTATCCTGATCATCCTCAGGAAAGGCATAAGCGTCTCCTCGGTGGTGATGAGCACCCCTTGTGCATAGGCATCATGCCAGAGATTCCTGTCCGCTTCAGCGGCAAGTCTGAGAGCGGAATATACAGGGACGAACATTATCACATAATCGAGCATCCTATGCCCCGGACGGAGATATCTGCTGTAATCCTTTCTTGATAGTCTGCGCACCTGTTCCTTCATGGCCACGACATGACGCGTCAGGGCTTCTGCCTTGAGAGTCTCGTCATCGGTGGAATAATAATCATACATGGCGGTCAGAACGACCTTCGAATCCACGACGATGTCATTTCCGTCGGGATAATGGAGAATGAAGTCGGGACGCATCAGGCGTGACGTGTCTTCGTTGCGGACAAGATTGCCGCTTTCGTCACGGAGAGTCTCTTCCTTATCATAATCACGGCCTTCGCGCAGACCTTCTGAGTTGAAGAGATTGTCCAGGATGACCTCTCCCCAGTTTCCCTGCGCCTTGTTGCGCCCGCGGAGAGCATCTGCAAGATTGTCGGCCTTGTCTCCGATGGAGAGAGTCTGCTCACGGAGATTCCTGACGGCGTTGTCAAGATTGTCCTTCAGGCTCTGTGAAGTCTCCACATGTGACTTGCGGTTCTTTTCGAAGGCATCTTTCATGTCCCGGATATCCTTGTCCAGAGCGCCGGCCAAGGATTCGAACATCGCCTTCGCCCGTCTGTCAAGTTCTTCTTCGCGTGCTTTGAGAGCCTTTTCGCTTTCAGCAGCCATCTGGGCCTTGAGCGCTTCCATCAGCACCATCGTGTCCGTCCTGTCCTTGCGCGCAGCGGCAAGGGATACGGCGAGCCATGTCAGCAGAGCCGTCAGAAGGACTGCCGCCGCAATTATAATAATATTCATACCAGTCAGCATGGTACAAATATATATATTTCTTCATAAAGACGGAACTCTCCTGTAGCAAGTTCCTTATAGATCATTTCATCATCGATGGCATCAAACCGGTCTGTACCGGAAACTTTCTGAGCGGCAGAAGCGACGGCCTGCGACGGGTTGGCCGGATACTCTTCAATGAAACTACGCATGACTCTCTGATTTAGGTCGGTTAAACATTTTGCAGGATCGCCTAAAACAAATGGCACGCCAAACTTCACAATTTCTGTATAATTTTATTCTATAATTGTAATATACCGACGCAGAATCCGGCCTTTTTTATCCGTTTCCAGCATAAACGGCAAGGTAGAAAGATCGAATGAATCGAAAAGTCTTCCTGCGAGAGACGGTGAAGAAGATAGCACCTCATCCACATTCACCATCAGCACACGTGTCTTCGGATCGCGGGAAACGAGTCCGCGTGCAGCGGTCTTTTCTGCCGCGCAGACATTGCAGCCCTCCGTATAAAAAAGAATGATGTTTCTGTCACCCTTGATTTTCCTCAACTTGAAGTCCCCTGTCTTTGTCTTCCGCGACGTAAGGAGTTCACCGGGGAGTTTCAGATCGGCCACCATCCGGCCGGGCTCTGACCTGGAAAGAAGATCGTCAGTCATCTCGGCAAATCCCACGACCTTCAGGGAATCATCTGCACTGCGCCATATATCACCACGGGAAAGTATATGAGCATCAATCAAATGCGCAAGACCTTCCTTATAGCCTTCTCCCCTCTGAGACGAAAGATAATAGAGAAGATCTCCTGTCATCTGACGGAACATCGCCGTATCCCCTTTCTCCAATGTTGTCTTGGCGATGTAGTCTGCGAGATCGGACACTTCCTTTGCAGACGGAGCGGAACCAGAGAACAATCCGTCATAAAGCTGAATTGATTCTTCCGAGCCATAATCAAGTTCCGGTTCGTCGAAAATGCCATGAAGCATCTGTGACAGTGCATTGACATCGAGCCCGCGGCCAAGGATGGTGCCGTCAGGAGCGATCAGGAACATCCTCGGAGTCTGCACGACTCCGTATTTGCGCTGGAAATCAGAATCAAGTTCAGGGTCCCACAGATGGGTCACCGTGGCTTTCTTCACATCTGGAGACAGATGTTCACGGACATATTTTTCCCAGGAATCACGGTTGTCCGACGCATAGACTGCGATCAAGTCCACAGGAAAGTCCTCCTGCTCGAGGAGGGAGTTCAGCATATGCGTCCTGACCTTGCATGTCGCGCACGAAGTATCATAGAAATAGAGTATGGTGAACCTGCTTCCCGGGACATCCGGGACTGTACGGACCTCTCCTCCCATGTCCTGCATCGTGAGGAACGGGGCTGTCATGCCTATCTGCGACTGACGGTTGAAATCCGCAAAGACCTTTGCAGCAAGGAGTTCCATCTCATCCCTCATCTTCACCTGTCCGGTAAGGAACCATTTGTCAAAGACATGGAGGGCGACGGCTTCCGCGCCCATGATGCCTGAATCGATATAATGGTCATATATTCTCAAGGCGACATGCTGTCTGACAAGGGAATCAGTGCATGTCCCAATCATGAAGTCACATTCGGCCTTCTGCACGTCGAGACTCTCATGCCTGAGTGTCTCGAAATATTCCGTCATCCGTGCATCAAGCGCTTCCTGCCGGGTCGGGTCAAGCTGGGCGCCGGCATTTGCACAGATACACAATGCCACAACTATGACCGTAATATATCTTTTTATCAGAAACATTACAGTTCTACGCCTTCAGGTACAAAGAGGGAGGTGTCGCCGCCGTGTTTCAGGAGGTCACGGACTGCCGTGGATGAGATATGCGCGAACTCCTGGGCGGTCGGAATGATGATGGTCTCGATCTCCGGAGCAAGTTTCCTGTTGGCGTCCGCTATGGATCTTTCAGTCTCGAAGTCGATCATGTTCCTGACGCCACGGACGATGTGGCGGATGCCGAGTTCGCGGCATTTGTCGATGGTGAGGTTGTCGTACTGCACGATGCTCACACCTTCAAGGCCTGCTACGGCTTGTCTGATGATCCCGATCCTCTTCTCGTTAGGGAAGAAGCCTTTTTTGTCTATATTCACACCCACCGCCACGACGACTTCGTCAAACATCGTCAGGGCTCTCTTCAGAATATTGAGATGGCCTGCGGTAAAAGGGTCGAACGACCCTGGGAACATTGCAATTCTTTTCATATTTTCTTCCATTATATCTACTTTCAGATTCAGACAACTTATCTATTTTTCAACGTCGTACATAAATATGAAAAATATAATTATACGTCACCACTCCCCTAAATCCCCTCTCTCGGAGAGGGGACTTACCCTCGCTTCGCTCAACTCTTATAGGGTCCAGTCGATCGGGGTACGGCCTTGGGAGGCGAGGATGGCGTTCGTCTGCGAGAAATGGCGGCAGCCGAAGAAGGCACCGCGTGCAAGCGGAGACGGATGGGCCGCCTCAAGCACATGATGTCTCGAGCGGTCTATCAGAACAGTCTTGCTCCGCGCAAAATTGCCCCAGAGAAGAAAGACCACTCCCGTACAGTTGTCCGAGATGTATCTTATGACCGCATCCGTGAACTCCTCCCAGCCTTTCCTGCTGTGTGACGCCGCAATTCCTGCACGGACCGTGAGGACGGCATTGAGAAGGAGGACACCCTGACGGGCCCATTTCTCAAGATTGGGATATCCGCTCATCTTCACTCCGAGGTCGGTCTCGATCTCGCGGAATATGTTCTTAAGCGAAGGAGGGGCGGGGACACCGTCGGGCACTGAGAATGACAGGCCGTGGGCCTGGCCGAAGCCATGGTAGGGATCCTGTCCGAGTATCACCACCTTGAGTTCAGGCAGCGGAGTCAGGTCGAAGGCTCTGAATATCTGGCTCCCCGGAGGAAAAATCCTCTGTCCTGCAGCCTTTTCCTCATGAAGAAAACGCACCAACTGAGCGAAATACGGTTTCCCGAACTCGTCAGCCAGTGCGTTCTTCCAACTTTCCTCTATTCGTACTTCCATCAGAATATATATTCTATGACTTCCTGTATATTGTTGACATAGACAAAGGTAAGACCTTTTATGTAAATATCCTTGATATCCTCCACATCTTTTCTGTTTTCCTCAGAAATCACGATAGTATGGATACCCGACCTCTTGGCAGCCAGAATCTTCTCCTTGATGCCGCCGACAGGAAGGACACGGCCGCGAAGGGTCATCTCACCTGTCATGGCGATGCCGCTCTTCACCTTCTGCTGACGATAGGCCGACACCATGGAACTCACCATTGTGATACCTGCCGAAGGACCGTCCTTAGGCACTGCGCCTTCAGGCACATGCACATGGATATCCTTCTCGATGAACTCCTCATATGTGAGTCCTGTAAGTTCAGGATGAGCCTTGATATACTGATAAGCGATCTGGGCCGACTCCTTCATGACATCTCCAAGATTTCCTGTCATCGAAAGAGCGCCCTTGCCCTTGCTGACAGAACTCTCGATGAAGAGGATCTCTCCTCCCATAGAAGTCCATGCAAGACCGGTCACCACGCCAGGAGCCTCATTGCCCTTCTGGACATCGTGGGAGTTGGTCGGAAGGCCGAGATACTCCCTGAGGTGATCAGGCTTGAGGGTCTTCGGGTATTTCTCTCCGAGAGCGATCTTCTTTGCAGTCACACGGGCAGCCTTTGCTATCTGCTTCTCGAGGCCGCGGACTCCTGATTCGCGGGTGTACTCGTCGATGATCTTTGCCAAAGCGTCCTTGCCGAACCTCAACTGTCCCTTTTCCAGTCCATGCTCGGAGAGTTGCTTAGGCACAAGGTAGTTCTTCGCAATCTCCATCTTCTCCTCTGCGAGATAGCCGCTCACATTGATCATCTCCATACGGTCCTTGAGAGCCGGCTGGATGGTCTCGATATTGTTCGCCGTCGTGATGAAGAGCACGTTCGACAGATCGTAGTCGATATCGAGATAGTTGTCATGGAAGGCTGTGTTCTGCTCAGGGTCAAGAGCCTCAAGAAGAGCAGACGACGGGTCGCCCTTGAAATCGCTGCTGAGTTTGTCCACCTCGTCAAGCACGATCACAGGATTTGATGTACCCGCGCGGTTGATGCCGTTGAGTATTCGTCCCGGAAGGGCTCCGACATATGTCTTTCTGTGTCCGCGGATCTCCGACTCGTCATGCACGCCTCCGAGAGCGATACGGACATACTTGCGTCCGAGGGCTCTGGCGATTGACTTTCCGAGGCTGGTCTTTCCCACTCCCGGAGGGCCGTAGAGGCAGAGGATAGGAGACTTCATGTCACCCTTAAGTTTGAGAACCGCAAGATACTCTATGATTCTCTCCTTCACCTTCTCAAGTCCGTAGTGGTCCTCGTCGAGAACCTTCTGCGCATTCTTCAGGTCGAGATTGTCATTCGAGATCTCCCCCCAAGGAAGATCCAGCATGAACTGTATGTAGTTGTACTGTATGCTGTAGTCAGGCGAACTCGGATTGTACCTCTCGAGTTTGGCCATTTCCTTCTCGAAGATCTCCTGCACCGATGCCGGCCATAGTTTCTCCTCGGCACGGGCACGAAGCTGGGTGAATTCCTCGACATCATCCATTCCAAGTTCTTCCTGGATGGTCTTGAGCTGGTTGTTGAGATAGTACTCCCTCTGCTGCTGGTCGATCTCGGTCTTGACCTTCTGGTTGATCTCCTGCTTGATCTTCTGGAGTTCCACCTGAGTATCAAGGACAGAAAGAAGTTTCATCGCCCTGACTGACAGGTCGCCGTACTGCAGGAGTTCCACCTTGTCCATGAAATCCTCGACTTCGATCGTCGTCGCGATGAAATTGACGAGGAACTCGAAATTGTCGATTCCTTTCAACGCACTTGCCGCCTCACGGGGAACAAAAGACGACGTACGGATGACCTGTGTAGCCTTTTCCTTCATGGACTCGGCAATCATACGGGTCTGTGCGTCGTTCCCCGGCACGATATCGTCAAGATAACGCACCCTGCCTATCATATATGGATCATAGTCGTATATGCTTTCCACCTCGAACCTCTTGTAGCCTTGGAGAATGGCGGTGATGGTGCCGTCCGGCATCTCAAGAGTCTTGACGATCTTCGCCACTGTACCGAAGCCGTAAAGGTCATCCTTGCGCGGATCCTCCACGGACAGGTCGTTCTGCGGCACGGCGCCTATGAATGTATTGTTTCGTTCTGCATCTTCAATAAGGCGGATAGACTTCTCTCTTCCGATGGTTATCGGATAGACCGCACCCGGGAAGAGCACGGCGTTGCGGAGCGCAAGGATCGGAAGCGAATCCGGCAGTTGCGACTCATCGATCTTCATCACGCCCTCACCCTGCATCACAGGTATGATGCTCACCTCTGCACCTGCAGCGGACATTAAGTCATTAAAGATATCCCTCATATTTTCTAACCTTATATTTTCAATTCAAAAATGACACGGGACTGCCAAAATGGCAGAGTTTTCCCATAATTATAGTTTTTATCATATATGGTCAATCTCCGTGCCATGACAATATACTGACAAAATGTGGGAACGAGTACATTTTTTTGCTTTTTTAATGATACTGATTTGGTTAATTGAAAAATTCGCTCTACCTTTGCGGGATATACCGAAAAATAGTTTTTGAATTAAATTAAAATAAGTTATGACAAAGGCAGAGATCGTAAATGAGGTTGCAAAGGCAACCGGCATTGAGAAGGCAACAGTACAGATCGTTGTAGAATCTTTCATGGAGAGCGTGAAGAACTCACTCGCAAAGGGCAACCCTGTATACCTCCGTGGTTTCGGCAGCTTCATCATCAAGCACAGGGCTGAGAAGGCTGCTAGAAACATCACCAAGAACACTACCATGACTATTCCGGCTCACAACATTCCGGCATTCAAGCCCGCCAAGGTGTTCGTTAACGTAGTAAAATAACGTAATTCATTATAAATTAAACCTTTTTAACTATGCCAAACGGAAAGAAGCATAAAAGGCACAAGATGGCTACGCACAAGCGCAAGAAGCGCCTGCGTAAGAACAGACACAAGAAGAGAAAGTAATTTTCTCCCGGTGTCTGCCATTTTAGCAGTCCGCTAAAGAAGGCCGACCAGGATGGTCGGTCTCTTTTTTTAAAATTCTCTTATCACTGAAATTCCTGATGGAGTCTGTAAAAGATCTGATCGTTGACGTAAGTTCAACGCAAGTCTCGATAGCACTGATGGAGAACCACAGGCTGATCGAGTTGAACAAAGAGTCCAGCGAGGGTCACAGTTTTTCCGTAGGTGACGTATACCTCGGAAAGGTGAAGAAGATTCTTCCGGCCCTTAACGCTGCCTTTGTCGACATCGGAGACGAAAAGGAGGCATTTGTCCACTATCTCGATCTGGGACTTTACTTCAACGCATTCGACGAATTCGTGAAGAGGGTGAATCCCAATTCAGACAACAAGGGGATATACAAGCATATCAAGCCAGGGCCGATCCTGGAAAAGGAAGGCCGTATCGAGAATGTGCTGACCCCGGGACAGATGATCATCGTCCAGATCGTAAAGGAACCGATCTCGACCAAAGGATCAAGACTGACTGCGGAAATTTCATTGGCAGGACGAAACATTGTACTGCTCCCCTTCGCCGAGAAGGTGAGCATATCCCAGAAAATCTCTTCCAAAGAGGAGAAAAGAAGGCTGGAGACACTTGTAAGGAGCATTCTTCCAAAGAATTACGGAGCGATCATCCGTACAGCGGCCGAAGGCAAGAACGCAGCGGTTCTCGATGCGGAACTGATGTCGCTGGTGGAAAAGTGGGAGAACTCCTGGAAAAAACTCGCGAAATCCAAGGGCGTGCAGCTGCTCTTCACAGAGTACAGCAAGACGACCACCATCCTCAGGGATCTTCTCAACGACTCGTTCACCAACATCTATGTGAATGACGAAAACATTTACGAGGAGACCCGCAAGTACATCTCTCTGATCTCACCGGAGCAGGAGAAGATCGTGAAACTCTACAAAGACAAGACACCGATCTTCGACCACTTCGAAGTTACGAGACAGATAAAGAGTTCTTTCGGAAAGGTGGTGCCTATCAAACAGGGAGCATACCTTGTGATCGAGCACACAGAAGCATTGCATGTGATCGACGTCAACAGCGGCATCCGCTCAAAGAACAAGGAGCAGGAACAGAACACCTTCGACGTCAACTGCTATGCAGCCGAAGAGATTGCCAGACAGCTCCGTCTGCGAGATATGGGAGGCATTGTCATAGTCGACTTCATCGACATGGAGTCAAACGAACACAAGAATGCCCTCTACAAGAAGATGCAGGAGTTGATGG
>CAZYCJ010000082.1:0-8518 GCA_964645495.1 uncultured Muribaculaceae bacterium | reverse complement strand
ATGCCGGCCTCATTGACCTTGGCGATGTCATTTGCAAGAGCATCGGTGATGCTTGCATGTTCTGCAGCATACTTCTGAGCAAACTCGAAGTCGCCGGTCGCCTGAGTCTCAAGGATGAGCGCTGCCCATGAGTCGATGGCCGCTGCAGCCTTCTCGAAGTCGATGACATATCTGCCTTCTGCATTGCGGCTGAATGCACCCTGCTCTTCCATGTAGTTGTAGCACATCATGTTGGCCTTGCCGTGAGATGATGCCGAACCGAAGCGCACCGAACGTACGATACCAGCGATGAAAGTAGCGACCGATTCCTCCTTGGTAATATCGGTGATCTCTCCCATATCGACAAGCCTGCTTACCATGAACAGACCGAGGATGTCAGCCTTTGCCTCCTCCCAGGTGGTCTTTTCCGATCCCATTGCCTCATCCACGGTGCCCTTTCCGTTTACAGTCTGTTTCACACCGAGACCGTGAGCCACCTCGTGGAAGGTCACGTTCCAGAAGAAAGCGTCAGCGCTGAGATACTTCATCTGCACAGGGTCCATGAGAACCTCTCCGATAGGAACCACGATCTTGTCGAACTTGGCCATCATGCTGTTATACAACTGCAGACGGCGTGCACCCTTTGCCGCATGTACCCTCTCGTCGTTAGGAAGGTTGATCGCGATGGTCTTGCTGCCGGCATTGCAGTCTCCTGCATAATAGATAGCATCGTAAACATTGAGGTCAGAAGATGTTCCCGGAACGAAAGTCTTGTGTTCCGGAGCACATGGAAGCATCTGCTGGAGAGTCGGAAGGAGAGCCACATACTTTGCAAGGTTAGCACTGCGCTTCTCGTCCTTGAGGAGGATGAAGCACTCGTATGCCGCCTTGGCCTCGAAGAGATGGTCATCGTAGTTCTCGATAGGGCCGATCACGAGGTCCATGTTGCAGTCCTTCATATCCATCCAGGCCATGTCGCTGGCAAGATAGTCGTCTGTACGGAAAGCCTTTACACGCTCTGTGAGGTAGTTGCGCATGCCTTCGTTCCCAGTGAGTGAGGCAGCCTCTTCGAGAAGCGCGCATACCTTGTCAAGTTCGGCCTTGTATTCGTCACGGTACCATACGGTCTTGAGAGCGCCTTTCTCGTCGCGACGGATCACGGTGTAGAGGCTCAACTTGTCAGGGTCATCGAATGCTTCCCACTCTTCCATAGTCATGTCCTGCGGGTAGTACCGGCATCCGAGAGGTTTCTCACCATATCCTTCAACGAACGGAGCGTTTCCGTCAAGATGGTCCCAAGGGCCGTAGTTTATCATGGCATACTGTTTTGCATATCCCTCAGGAAATGCCTCGATTTCAGCCTTGTCTCCGAAAGTCTGCTTCCAGAAAAGGCCGTCCATGATCTCACCGGCCTGACGGAAAAGATCCACGATCTTCTTGTCGTTCTCGGAAAGGACATCATAAAGCGGTGAAGTGACCTCCACCACCGCATAACTCTCCACCTTCTCCTTCAGCGCACTATTTTCCTGTACGCAAGCAGCCACTGCTATCGCAGCGGCTGCCAGAATATAAATCTTCTTCATTTTCAATTAGAATGAAACTGCGATGCCGATGAAGTCCTCAGCCTTGAGGGCTGCACCACCGATAAGACCACCGTCGATGTCAGGACATGCGAAGAGTTCCTTTGCATTTGAAGGCTTGCAAGAACCACCGTAAAGGATAGAGATCTCCTCAGCGAGTTCGCCGAACTTCTCAGCGAGAACCTTGCGGATCTCTGCGTGGATCTCCTGAGCCTGCTCTGCAGTCGCAGTAAGACCTGTGCCGATAGCCCATACCGGCTCGTAAGCAACCACAACCTTTGCCATTTCCTCGGCAGTAAGTTCATAAAGAACGTTCTTTACCTGCTCTGTAACTACCTCGAAGTGGCGGCCGGCCTCACGCTCCTCCTTTTTCTCTCCGATGCAGAAGATAGGTGAAAGACCCTCTGCAAGAGCAAGTTTTACCTTCTCGACGAGGATTGCATCAGTCTCGCCATAGTACTCTCTTCTCTCAGAGTGACCGAGGATAACATACTGGCATCCTACGCCTGAGATCATGTTCACTGCCACCTCGCCTGTGTAAGCGCCCTTTACATGGTCAGCGCAGTTCTGAGCCGAAAGACCCACTGCAGTACCCTTGACAACTTCTGCTACAGGATAAAGGTGAGTGAAAGGAGGTGCGATGATAAGTTTTACGTCTGCAGGAACCTCTGCTGACTTTGCAACTACTGCCTTTGCGAGTTCTACGCCCTCTGCAACTGTAGTGTTCATCTTCCAGTTGCCTGCTACGATGTGTTTTCTCATTTCAAAAATGTATTAATTATTAATTTATAAGTATATCTTGGATAAAAGCACGCAAATTTACGAGATTTTTCCGATTATTCGGATAAAAATCAGATATCTTTGATCTTTCTCACTATGACCCCGATCTTCCTTTCGTCGTTCCATAGCCAGACATATCCGTTTCTGTCCGTCTTCTTGACCATGAAGGTGAGCCCGTTCAATTTCTTGGTGTCGGTCTGGGAAGTGTATTCCAGATCGGCCTTCAGAGACTGGCCTTCCGTGTCCGGAGTCGTGCGGCAGTTGAGTATGAACCAGTTGCCGAGTTTGTCGTCGAAGACGCGGAAAGATCCGCTTTCCTCGTTCTGCCCCAACTGGCAGTCGGCAGGGTCATAACTGAAGACAAGTTCCCCCTTGACGGTAAGGGAGATGTCATCCCGTTGCAGCAGGATCTCGTCGATGTCGTACGGGTTGCATCCGACCGCAGCAAGAACGGCAGTAAATATGATGATTCGTTTCATTCCTGTCTGATGATTATTTCCTTCATGAGAATGTCGGAACTTCCGTCTTCCCAAGATATGACAGCTTTCAATGTACCGCTGCCGGTCAGTGTGTGGTATCCGTCACCGTCGTGTGAAATCATACTTCCGTTGAAAAACCATCTTATTTCTGCGGCATGGGCCGCATTGTACACACGGAGAGGAATCCTGGCTCCGCTCACAAAGGAGCCGTCGCTGTTTCTTTCTGCACTGCCGAACCAGATGTACGGCCATTTGACTGAAGGAGCTCTTTTGGTCATGAAAGAGATGGTCTTGCTTTCTCCTTCGATCTCATCCTTGACGAATGATACCGTCACGCTGTATGTCTTGCCGGTGGACTCCAGGCCTTCGAGAATCAAAGCATATTTGCCGGGAGCATATGGCGCCACCATGACTGTTTCTCCCTCACTTCCTGTCCTGCCCCATGTAACCGTTGCCTCTCCCTCATAAGCATAGCTGCTTTCAAACCTTATGATGGCGGCATCCGTAAATGATTCCGCAACAATTGATGCCACTGCAGGAGGACTGGAGGCAGCATCTCTGCCGATCAGATTGAACATGATTCCGTCCTGCGTCTTCCTTATGCCTGCAAGACCTTTGTCATTTCCTGCACCACTCCATGATATCAGCCCAGGGGAACTCTCTCCTGTGAGAGATGTTGCCTCGCCATATGGGAAGAAAATCCCTGTGATGTTCTGATTGAGGGTACTGAATTCGCTTTGGTCGACGAAACTGTCCTTGCGTGAATCCGCTTCGATGAGGTCGGCGCACTGATGTCCGGCGTCGGTGTTGACATTATTGCCTATGTTCCATCGTTTGATGGCTCCGCTGCTCCTGTCTATATGGTATGCAAGCATTCCGCTTCCGCCGATGTATGCATCCCATCCTGTCTCTTCACGGCATTCGAACAGGAAATATTCGTCTTCGGTGTCAGTGTCCAGACGATAGAACAGGCCTTCTTCCTGGATAGGGGACAGGGTGTATGCTCCGGTCTCTGTAAGCATGACAGGTTCGGCAAGCCCCAGAAGGCTTCTTTCGATGGCGTTGAGGTATGGTGGCGTGTTTCCTCCGTTGTTCTGGTTTCCGCTGTCCATGAGGGAAGTGCTTCCCCAAAGTCCCGCAGCCCAGCCGTCAGCCTTTTCATAGTCGGTATCGTAGAAGTCAGGAAGGCCGAATGTGTGGCTGTATTCATGGCAGAATGTGCCTATGCTGTTCAGCAGTTCCACGATCACGTTTCCTGAATGTCGTCTGGCAAGTTCGGATGTGCAGGCATATCGGTCTATCTTCTTGCCGTCGAGAGTGATAGTGATTCCCGCCCCTCTTTCGATATACCAGGCATGTGACCAGATGCAGTCCTCGGATGCCCCCTCGGCCTCATCGGGACCTGCGAAAAAGACGAATACATTGTCAACAGTGCCATCCTCGTCGTCATCATATAGGGAGAAGTCAATCTCGTTGTCGGCGAGCCGGCATGCTTCTTCTATCATTTCCGCAGGAGCCTTGTCCGTGCCGTCCGAACTGTTCCCTCCGAAATATGCTCGGTTGCGTGTGAGGGTGACTATCTCGCTTACCTGGAACTCAAAATTCACCGCGCCGGAGAACTGGTCGTCGAAATATTCCTTGGCGCATCCTGTGGCTCCGTTGAGGGCATACCCCTCCTCGTTAAGCAGACGCTCGAAATCTTCCTTTGTGTGTGAAAACGGTTTGTCGCGGAACTGGGCGAGAATCACCAGACCATGTTTTGTGAGGGGCCCTTCTGTCTCGGACTTTGTGACTGCCTTCCTTCCGGAGATCATACGCTTCATGAGGGGCTCCCTGTCGTCCTGTACCAGCGCTCTGGCATTCCCGGCCATCTCTGCCATTTCTTCAAACGGAATCATCCTGCTCGCATCCAGCACCTCATGAGATACCGGCCCGCCTACCCTGCATCCGCTTGACCTCCTCGTTCCGTCGCTTCCGAATGCGGCATAGCACCACCATCCGTCTTCATCCTGAATGACGGCATGACCGTCTTCCGTGGTCTTTATCCTGAAGAATTCGTCTCCACGAAAGTGGGCGTTGAATGCGCTTCCGTCAGGCTGCGTCAGGACAATGCGTCCCTTTCTTGCAGGAGAAGCGTAACCCGATAGCCCGATTGACAGGAGAATCGCCGCCAATATGACTGACTTAAATTTCATAAAAATTCTTCAGTTTAACCAAAACGTCACTATATTTGCAAACAAATTGCATATTTACACATTTTTTATGAGACGGACAAGATTATTTTCGCTTTCTTTAATGGCGCTATGTATGACCCTTTCCGCATCGGCGCAGGATGGCATCGTGTCGCGGATAAACAGTTTCGGTACCTTTGACCGTTGGTGCACGCGTGAAATAAATGAATCGGGAATCATCGGAGGGCATACGAAATATCTATACGAATTCTATGGGGATCCCTCAGATACCCTGAGGACAGGAAAGACTCCATACAAGTCTCCCGAGGACTATCTTTGGCGTACCAATAACGTTCTTGCCATCGTGGCGGGTGTAGTCAAGACCAACAATACGGTTTTCCCTGAAAAGAGGGGCGAGGGCTATTGCGCAAGGATCGAAACACATATCGAGGAGGTGAAGGCTCTCGGCTTAGTCAATATGGACGTGACCTGTCAGGGTGCACTTCTGGTCGGAGCGCTTCCGGAACCTATCAAGGACACCAAGAGTCCTATGGCCAAGGTCCTGTACGGACTTCCGTTCGAAGGAAAACCAAAGGTTCTCAGGTTCGACTATAAGGCCGATGTCGGTCACGAAGTCATCCGTGGTACAGGATTTTCGAAATTGAAGCCTATGGGCGAGCCTGACTGGGCGGAAGTCACCATAATCCTCCAGAAGAGGTGGGAGGATGAAGAGGGCAACGTGCATGCGCTCAGGGTCGGCACCGGAATGGAAAGGATAATGGAAGACGTGCCTGAATGGGTAAACGGTCACGAGATTCCTGTCAGATACGGGGATATTACGTCAGAACCTTTCTATCAGGACTATATGGGATTGAAGACGGATCCTGAGACCGCGTATCATACACTTAACAGCAAGGGGAAGAATGTCATCGTGCAGGAAGACGGATGGGCAGAGGAAGGCGTGGAGCCTGACTTCATGATCATTCATTTCATATCGAGTTGCGGAAAAGCGTTCTACGGAGGAGTGGGAAATACCCTTTGGCTGGACAATGTGCAGATAGTCATGTAGAAATATTTGATTTTTTTTCATTTTTTCTGCAACGTTCCGCGATCGATCTGCATCTATATATCAGGTTTAGGTTTTAGTACACGTATAAGGGGGCTGAAAAGCAGTGATGCTTTCAGCCCCCTTAAGATTTTTCTTTGTCGGTGAAAATTATTTAGAAGCCTCTACAGAAACCTTTCTAAAATCCTTCATCAACTTCATGAGGTTAAGCGCAGCCTTGCGAGCGCGAGCGCCGGCAGCCTTGTTTCCTTTCTCTACCTGAGCCTCAGCGTTCTTTGCGAAAACCTCGTACTCTGCCTTGATCTGATCTACAAGTTCTTTCATTGTTTTTAAATTTTAAATAGTTCGTTAAACGTTAAGCATCAAAACTTTCGGCAAGTTATGCAATCTGAATCAGAAAAACAAATTTTTTACTGTTTTTCTGATTCAGGACGTGTATTTACAACATTCATGGCCCTGTCAGGACCTATTGTAGCCCACGCCTTGACGCCGTCGATGACGCGTTTGCATATGTCCGGCATCTGTTCGCTTTCTTCCTTGCTCAGACCCCCAAGTACGAAATCCACCTGCTGTCCTCTGCCGAAGTCATTGCCGATGCCGACTCTGATGCGTGCATAGTCCTGGGTACCGATAAGTTCCGTGATGTTTGTCAGGCCGTTGTGACCTCCTGCGCTGCCGTTTTTTCTGAGCCTCAGGGTTCCGAAAGGAATGTTCAGGTCGTCTGAAATGACAAGCAGTTGCTCCACAGGGATCTTCAGTTCGTTCATCCAGTATCTGACAGCCTTTCCGCTGAGGTTCATGTATGTGGATGGCTTGAGGAGAGTGAACTTTCTGCCTTTGAAGGAAACTGTCGCCGTGCTGCCGTACCGTCCTGATTCAAAAACAATATTGGACGCTTGAGCCCAAGCGTCCAATACCATGAATCCCATGTTGTGTCTGGTGTTGGCATATTCGACGCCGATATTTCCTAAACCGACGATCAAATAATTCATACCGGATCAGATTATTTTCCCTGCTGCTCCATCTTAGCCTGCTGAGTAGCACGAGTAGGACGTACTGAGCAGATGATGGTTGCCTTAGGAGATACGATTGTAACGCCGTCGAAGTTGAGGTCGCCTGCAACGATCTGCTTGCCGATCATCAGGTGAGTCGAGTCAACCTCGAGAAGATCAGGAAGCTTGTCCATCATGGCGCTTACACGGAGCTTGCGGCTTGAAACGAGGAGCTTACCTCCCATCTTCACACCCTCTGAGTGACCTGTAACCTTGACAGGAACCTCGATAGTCACCGGCTTCTCCTCTGAAACGAAGAGGAAGTCTACGTGAAGAGCCTCGTCAGTAACAGGGTGATACTGAACCTCGTGAAGTACTGCATAACCGTTTCTTCCATCGCTGAGCTTGAGGTCGATGATGTATGAGTTAGGAGTGTGAGTGATGGTCTTGAGATCCTGAGCGTCTACAGTGAAGAGGATGTTCTCCATTCCGAGTCCATAGATGTTGCAAGGAACCTGTCCTGCTCTGCGTACAGCCTTTACCGCTGCCTTGTTGCCGGCCTCGCGAACCTGGCCGTTGAGTTCAATGTGTTTCATTGTCTTGTAATATTTAAAAAGTGTTACTCAGTCCGACGCTTGGCCGGACCCCATTGCACCAAAAAGCGTCAGCGCTTTTTATGGGGCTGCAAAGATAGATAAAATATTTGATTCTCAAATAATTTATCGGAAAAAGCTCCTTCGTTATTGGACGAGGCCGGTGGCTTCGTTCCATTTGAGGGTCTTGTAGTAGCGGTCGAGTTGGGCGGAGCCTCGTTTAGGAAGATACATGCTGAAACCGGAGAAAGTCTTGATATTGAAATCTCCGAGGAACGACGGCGTATGTCCTTTATATATTATGCATTCGTCCAACGCTTCGTGCAGTGTTCCGAGTTCCTCTGCAGTGATTCCTGCTACGGTCAGGATGCTTTCCAAGTCGTAGAACCAATGGTGACTGCCTGTGTAGAATCTCTGTACATTGTCAGGGTTTACTGAAGCGATGCTGCTTCTGTATCTGTTGAAAAGGTCGTTGCACACTTCTCTCAAAGATTCCAACTTGTTACAGTCTACAAGCGATATTGTGGCAGACCTGTAGGCGCCTGTCTTCTGGTCGTACTGCATGAAATAGTCGTCGCACACGCTTTCCGGATCGGCATCTTTCTTCTTGTCCAGAAGATGACCGGTGAGCGTAAGGTAGTTGAGGCCTTCTGCAAGCACCTCTGCCTGGGAGAAGGCCAGAAGGTCGCATTTGCCTGCAAGTTCGTATGCAACTTCGATACCTCCCATCAGGCAGGCGTCGAAGAGGATGTAGTCCAGTTTCATCGGAATCGCTTCCGCGAAGTCGCGAAGGTCGATTTCGTATGAACGTCCCTCATAGACGGACTGACCTATGCTCTTGACCATCGGGCGTGACGGATTGTATTGCCTCTCGATAT
>CAZYCJ010000081.1:0-8808 GCA_964645495.1 uncultured Muribaculaceae bacterium | reverse complement strand
TGCACATGGTGGCTCAAGAGCCACAAGCGCGGACCTTTCGAACAGTTGTGGCACAAGGCCACATGGCTGGGAAAATGACTACAGACTGCTTCCTCCGATAAAACTTCTAAGAAGTGATGTGGCAGGGACATCCTTGTCTGACACAGGAGTGAAGTAACTCAGGAACTTCTTCAATCTATGCGCTTCTCCATACTCAGGGCAGTTCTTTGGAACAGTCATGAGTATGCGTTCCGCATGGGCTCTGAGTACAGCGAATTCCACAAGATATGCCGAATTGAAAAGCACATCTGCATTCTCCTGATATGGATATATCCACTTCACCTCCGAACGGCGGACATTAGGCCAATGCATGATGGATTCTCGGGCGGTGAACGCTCCCTTGTTGAAATCGCGTACTATACGGCGGAGAAGACGGTTGTCGCTTGTCGGGATGCAGTTGTGGTCATCAAGCGATATGCTCGTGATGGTGTTTATGAAGATACGGTACTTTGAAGAATCATCCACCATGTCGGTAAGACGCGGATTCAAGGCATGGATTCCTTCTATTATAAGAATAGTACCAGGTTCCAGCCTCAACTTTCTCCCATTGAACTCACGAAGTCCTGTAACAAAGTTGTATTCAGGGACTTCCACAGTCTCTCCGGCCAGAAGTTTCAGGACATCGCTCTGGAGATATTTATGGTCGACCGTCTCAAAGTTGTCGAAATCGAATTCTCCATCCGGCAGCCTTGGGGTGTCGAGACGGTTCACGAAATAATCGTCAGTAGAGAAGGATATCGGACGGATACCGCAGGCCTTGAGCTGAATGCTCAGACGCTTGCAGAATGTGGACTTTCCGCTTGAACTCGGGCCTGTGATAAGCACGAGGCGAATTGGATTTTCAGGGTCATTCACACGTCTTTCGATCTCTTCCGCTATCTGCACTATCTTCTTCTCCTGAAGAGCCTCGGCAATCTTGATCAGGTCAGAAGCCTCCCCTCTCTGACAGGCCAGATTCACATCGCCGACATTGTCCAGCCCCATGATCCTGTTCCATTTCAGATTCTCGCTGAACACCTCGAAAGTCTTTGGCTGTTCGTAAAAAGGAGCCAGGTCCTCCGGCTTATGACGGTCAGGAACTCTCAGAAGAAGACCTCCACGATACATTGTCAGGCTCCACACTTTAAGATATCCCGCACTTGGAAGAAGGGCTTCATAGAAATGATCCGGGGTTCCGCCGAGAGTATAATAGTTCACATATACATCACCCGTAGTTTCTATAAGTCTGACTTTATCCTCATAACCCATTTCACGGAAAATCCCGACGGCCTCCTCTGCACGGACCTCATGTCTGCGGAAAAGCATATCGGCATCGACTATTTCACGCATTCTTGCCGTGATGGCATCAAGGTCGCCCTGACCGACGGCAGAACCGTCAGCCTTTACTATAGAGCAGAAATAGCCCTTGGATATAGGTCTGCGAAGAATCACTCTCGCATCTGGAAAAATATCTCTTACCGCCTTGCAAAGCAGAAAACACAATGAATGGCAGTACACACTTCGTCCAAGATAGGTAGTATAATCAAGAAACTCCACCTGCCTGCTGTTGAATGCACGGTATTTGAGTCCCTGACAGACATTGTTCACCTTGGCTGCTATTATAGGGTATTCATGTTTGAAATCCTGCTCGAAGGCAGGGAGCATCTCCAGCAATGTGGTTCCCTCTGGAAATGACATGCCGGTCTGTGTATTGACACAAAAAATCTTCACCATCCTGACTGCTTGTTTACAATTCGGATGGTGAAGATAGTAATATTTTTCGGACTATAGGTTATTTTTCGGATGGATGTCAAGTTTTACCGGCTTGATCATATTCTCAGGCGAGAGGATAGTGTCAAGATCTTCCTTGCTGAGGATGCCATGCTCAAGCACGAGGTCATAGACGCTCTTTCCTGTAGCCATCGCCTCCTTGGCGATCTTTGTCGAATTCTTGTAACCGATCACAGGGTTGAGGGCTGTAACCACACCGAAACTGTCATGAACATACTTGCCGCACTCCTCGGCATTCGCCACGATACCGTCCACACAATTCAAGCGGAGCGTGTCGAATCCATGCATCATGATCTCCGCAGATTCGAAACAGCACTGAGCCATCACCGGCTCCATGGCGTTAAGTTCCATCTGAGCCTCCTGAGAACACATTGCGACGCATGTATCATTTCCAAAGACCTTATATGATATCTGGTTCATCACCTCAGGAATAACAGGATTCACCTTGCCAGGCATGATCGAAGAACCGGGCTGACGTGCAGGAAGGTCGAATTCATGGAGTCCGCAACGAGGACCGGAAGCAAGAAGACGGAGGTCGTTGCATATCTTGTTCATCTTTGTGGCGATCCTGCGGAGAGCGGACGAGTAACCCACCATGCAAGAAGTGTCAGATGTCGCAGCAACGAGGTTTGATGCAAGTCTGATGTCCCATCCTGTGATCTCGCGAAGAGCGGCAACGCATTTCTCCGCGTATCCGGGCTCAGAACAGATACCCGTTCCGATCGCTGTAGCACCCATGTTGACAGTAAGGAACTCCTGCGCGGCAAAGTCCACATTGCGGACCTCGTCCTTAAGGATGGATGCAAATGCTCCGAAAGACTGTCCGAGAGTCATAGGAACGGCATCTTCCAACTGGGTACGGCCCATCTTGAGGATGCCTGCAAATTCCACAGCCTTCTTCTCGAATGACTCGATAAGTTTATTGAAGTGCTCCAGAAAACGGAGATGGGTAGCATACAGACCCATATGGATTGCTGTAGGATATGCGTCATTGGTAGACTGAGAGCAGTTCACATGATCGTTAGGTGAACAATACTGATATTCCCCGGCCTCGTGTCCCATGATCTGAAGGGCACGGTTGGCGATCACCTCGTTGGCATTCATGTTTGTCGTAGTTCCGGCTCCTCCCTGGATCATGTCCACAGGGAACTGGTCATGATGCTGTCCGTCCATGATCTCACGGCAGACCTGCGCGATCGCATTATATTGTTCATCTGTAAGAAGTCCTAACTGATGGTTTGCCATTGCTGCACCCAACTTGGTGACGGCCAGTCCGTTGACGAACAGAGGATGCTCGCTGAGCAAGAAACGGCTGATCGGGAAATTCTCGATGCCACGAAGAGTCTGCACTCCATAAAGAGCCTCGACAGGCACATTCATAGAACCTATCAGATCACTTTCCACACGTGTCTTTCCGGAATAATTTTTCATCATATATACGATTTTTGTAACAGTTTTTAATTTATTAAGGCATCAAAGTTAGGCATTATAAAAATATAAAGCAATCGGATTATTATAAATTTGATTAACTTTGTTTTCTTTAACACATCGATATGGGAGAACTGCCAAAGGACCCGGTGATGCTCATGAGCGTCATCAACATGAAACTAAGGGACTTCTATCCGTCAATGGATGCCCTTTGCGACGATCTTGACATAGATCGCAACGATATTGATTCTGCTCTTGCAGCAGCCGGATACGTATATAATGAAGAACAAAACAGATACCTATGAAAAGGATCATGACATTCCTGACCGCAATGCTCGCAACAGTCATTGCCTCAGCACAGATCGCAAGCATCGACAGTCCCGAAGGAAACACTTCCGTATATGTAGGCTCCACTGACGGCATCGCCTGGTACAGCATCACCTGCGGCGACATCGACATCCCTGCATCGCGCCTCGGCCTCAGGACCAACGAGACGGACTATTCCACACTGACTCTTGAAGGTATCAGACGCAGTCAGGTCGAGGACTCATACACCCTCGACAGATGCAAGACCGGCACGGCGGTTTACAATGCCAATGTGGGCATATGCAAGTTCATGCCCCCTTCCGGGGAGAGCATCGAGGTGGAATTCAGAGTCAGCGAAAATGATGTCGCTTTCAGGTATCTCATTCCGAAGGAAGGCGAGACAGGAAGCATAAGGGTGATGGACGAACTGACTGAATTCAGTTTCTGCGACAACGCGGACAGCACCTACATCGCCACTTATCTGACCCCGCAGAGTCATGCCATGGTGGACTGGAAGAGGACCAAGCCAAGTTATGAAGAACATTATGACATAGCCGCACCGATAGCAAAGAAGTCGGCCTTCGGTCATGGATACACCTTCCCTTGCCTCTACCGCCTCGGAAATGACGGATGGGTCCTGATAAGCGAGACAGGAGTGGGCGGAAACTACTGCGGCTCGAGAATCAGCGACAGCAAGTTCATCTCAAGGGATGCTTCAGGCACTCCTGATGACCCTTCGGACGACCGCCTGTACTACAGTTACAAGATAGAATACCCTATGCCGGAAGAAAACAACGGCAACGGCACATCGGAGCCTGCTCTCACGCTTCCGGGCGCAACTCCGTGGAGGACAATCACCTTAGGCAAGACTCTCCGCCCTATCGTGGAAACGACTGTTGCCTGGGATCTCGTAGAGCCTCTGTATGAAACCGGGCATGTATATGATTACGGAAAAGGCACATGGAGCTGGATCGTATGGCAGGACGGCAGCATCAACAAGGAAGACCAGATGAAATACATAGACCTTGCTGCTGCAATGGGATTCGAATATGTCCTCGTAGATAACTGGTGGGACACAAGAATCGGTCGTGAAGGCATCAAGGAACTCGTTTCGTATGCAAGGTCAAAAGGAATCGATCTTTTCCTTTGGTACAGTTCAAGCGGATGGTGGAACGATATTGTCCAGGGACCGACAGACATAATGTCATCCCCTATCCCGCGCAAGAAGGAGATGAAATGGCTCCGCGATCTCGGAGTAAAGGGTATCAAGGTAGACTTTTTCGGAGGTGACAAGCAGGAGACACTGAGACATTACGAAGCCATCCTGAGCGATGCGGACGACCACGGGCTTATGGTGATATTCCACGGCTGCACCCTTCCGCGCGGATGGGAAAGGATGTACCCGAATTATGTCGGAAGTGAGGCTGTACGTGCATCGGAAAACCTTATCTTCATGCAGTCTGAATGCGACGACGAGGCTGTTGACGCATGTCTGCATCCGTTCATCAGAAACACGGTCGGCTGCATGGAATACGGAGGATGTTTTCTAAACAAGAGGCTTGACAGGACCAACTCAAAAGGCCACATCAGACGCACGACAGACATCTTCCAACTCGCCACCAGCGTGCTCTTCCAGAATCCGGTCCAGAACTTTGCCATCGCACCTAACAACCTTACGGATGCTCCCGCAGTATGCCTGGACTTCCTCCGCGATGTACCGACCACATGGGACGAAACCCGTCTGATCGAAGGTGTCCCTGGAGAATATGTACTTCTGGCCCGCCGTCATGGAGACACCTGGTACATGGCAGGAGTATGTGCGGAAGACAAGGTTCACGAATACAATGTATGGGATCTTGTATACGGCCTCAGAGATATTTCCTCAGACACATCATGGAGTCTTCCGAAAGACTCTGAAGTACTTGTCTATGAAGGAGGTAACGAACCCGTCCTCAGGAGAGTCAAGGCAGATGACCTGTACAAGACCGACATCAGTTTCGGAAAGAATGACGGCATCGTGATCAGTTTCAAGACAGAAAGATAAGACCCGTTATGGCACAACAGGAACTGCAGCAGCAACGTCAGGTACGGGTCAGGCAGACTCCCAAGGAGCCTCGCAGACACCGCGTATCTGTCCTGAACGACGACTTCACTACCTTTGAATTCGTCGTGGACGTGATGATGATCGTCTTTCAGAAGTCTCAGGAAGAGGCCTGGAACATCGCGGAGACAACTCACATACACCGGAAAGCCACCGTCGGCATATATTCACTGGATATTGCCAAAAGCAAGGTGGCAAAGGCCACAGCCATGGCCAGAGAAGAAAACTTCCCTTTGAAATTTGAAATAGAACCGGAATAGAAATGCCATTCAACCAGACACAACAGGTAACGACAGCATTGGTGGAGGCCTATGGCATCGCCACACAGAAACGCCACGAATTCCTTACGCCTGAACATCTTCTGGCAGGGTTTCTCAGAGACAAGGATTTCTGGGAAGCACTGGAGAAATGCGGACGCGCAGAGGAACTTGAAGAAAACATATACGGATATCTGAACGCTCTTGATGTGACTCCGGACGAACAGGAACCGTCCATAGAGTTTTCGGTACAATTGCAGGAAGTATTCGAAAAAGCATCGGAAACTGCGGCATCAGCCATGACTCAGACCATCCATCTGCATCACATCATTTTTCCCTACTTCCACCTTGAAGACTCAGATGCAAGGTTCTTTCTTGAGCAATGCCTCGACTGCAGCATACCTGATTTCCTTAATTCACTGATCGACATCAGTGCTGAAGGAGGAAAGGACGATTCGCAGACATCTGAAGAGAAACTGTCCAAGTATTTCACCGCTGTCGAGCCATACGATGAACTGGTCGGCAGGAAAGAGGAGATGGCCAAAATCATGAGGGTATTGTGCAGGAAAGCCAAGAACAATGCCCTGCTGGTCGGAGGAAGAGGTGTCGGCAAGACATCTGTCGCACGAGGAATAGCTGCACAGATAGCCCTTGGAGAAGTTCCTGCAAAACTTCAAGACAAGGCGCTCATAGAACTGAATACCAATGCGTTATTAAGTGGAACGCAATATAGAGGAGACCTTGAAGGAAGGGTACAGGCTATTATGGAGGCAGTCAAGGAAGACGGAGAATTCATAGTCTATATAGATGAATTGCGTTCGCTCGGCGGAACAGGACGCAACGACGATGGATCAAAAGACATCCTGAGTCTGCTACATCCATACTTTAAGTCAGGTGACATAAAATTCATTATATCAGCCACTCCCGAAGATGCAAAGAAGGTATCTTCTCTTGACAATGGCATCATGGGACTGTTCAGACAGATAGATATAGACGAGCCATCTGACACAGAGGCGGAGACCATCATCAAAGGCGTACTTCCCGGCCTGGAGGAACACCACGGGCTAAAGTACAGCGATGACACCCCTGCTCACGCAGTGAGGATGAGCAGACGATACATGCTTGACAGGTGCCTCCCTGACAAAGCGATAGACCTGCTTGACGAGGCAGGAGCATATGCCGCGACTCATAATGAGACAGAAGTCTCACGCAGGACCTTAGACCTTGCTCTTGCTGACATATGCAGGATCGACGTCCAGGCCTCTGACGAAGATACGAAAGACGACCTTTACAATATGGAGGAAAGGCTCGGACAGAAGATATATGGCCAGGGAAAGGCTATAAAGACCCTTTCCGAAGCAATCCTGATGTCAAAGGCGGGTCTTCTGGACAGCACAAAGACCGTAGGAAGTTTCCTTTTCGTAGGACCGACCGGAGTGGGAAAGACAGAATTGTCCAAGATCCTGGCTCAGCAGCTCCATGTGCCGCTGCACAGGTTCGACATGAGCGAATACTCTGAAAAACACTCAGTTGCGAAACTCATCGGTTCCCCTGCCGGCTATGTAGGATATGATGACGGAGGTATACTCACGGACCTTGTGCGCAAGAATCCTTACTGTGTCCTTCTTCTTGACGAGATAGAAAAGGCTCATGAAGACATCTACAACCTTCTCCTGCAGGTGATGGACTATGCTGTCATCACGGACAACAAGGGAAGAAAGGCGGATTTCCGCAATGTCGTCCTGATCATGACCTCAAATGCAGGCGCAAGGTATGCAAACAGACCTTCTGTCGGCTTTGAAAGAAAGGTAAATGCAGGTGCGGCCATGGCAAAGGAAGTCAAGAGCGTGTTTGCACCGGAATTCATAAACAGGCTCACCTCGGTCGTTGTATTCAACGATATGGACGAAAAGATGGCATCCCTGATTCTTGACGACAAGATCACAAAACTGCAGGAACGCCTGGCTCCAAAGAACATCAGCCTTGAAATCACTCCGGAGGCCTACTCCGCCCTTCTCAAGGAAGGATTTTCACCTGAATACGGGGCAAGAGAGATCGAAAGGACAGTCAACTCACGACTCACCCCTCTTCTGATGCGGGAGATACTCTTCGGCAGAAAAGAAGGCTTTACCGCAACTGTAGACTTGATTAACGGAGAATTTACCTTGAAATGATATTTGACCTGAACAACACCACCGACTTTCCTGATCCACGCTATGCCCATCAAAGCGGATTTTATGCAATCGGAGGCGAAATTTCCCCGGCAACTCTCGCCAAGGCATATCCTTTGGGCATTTTTCCGTATTATGCCTACAAGACCGAAAAGCTGGTATGGTGGGCGCCGCAAAGCCGTTTCGTAATCCGTCCTGAAGATATCCATGTCTCCCACTCCATGAGAAACATGATGAACAAAAGGAAATATCATTGCACCATCAACAAGGCCTTTGCCGATGTCCTTGCCGGATGTGCCGGTATCGACGGAAGGATTGAGGAGGATAACGCATGGCTCGGTCCCGAACTTATGGATGCATGGATGCAACTTCACGATATGGGGCACGCCAAAAGCGTCGAAGTATGGGAAGGTGACGAACTCGTCGGAGGACTCTATGGATTCGTTTCCGGCGGATGCTTTTTCGGAGACAGCATGTTCTCGTGTGTGCCGGGCGCATCCAAACTTGCTCTTATACATCTTGCGAGACACATGCAGGCTCACAGCGGGCATTTCATCGACTGTCAACTCGAGACTCCACACCTGAAATCAATGGGTGCGAAGTACATTTCATACGACGAATTCCTGAAATGCACGAAAGATAGCCTAGAAATACCGTGGGAATAACTGATCAAATTCAAATAATTGATATAAACTATTTAAAACATATTAGTTTTAAGGTATAACAAAAATGTTAG
>CAZYCJ010000080.1:0-8811 GCA_964645495.1 uncultured Muribaculaceae bacterium | reverse complement strand
CTTCTGTTTCAACGGGATATGCGTGGGCAATGAATCGGCTTCCATTGTCCTTGAACAGACCTTTGGACGGGGCTGCAATGGTCTTAAACGAATCTTGGATCTGAACAGTCTCCATACCGAAAACCAAAAATAATATTTTTTTCGTTAATACTGAAATAAAACTAAAATTTTATTACCTTTGGATTCGCTTCTGGATGAT
The DNA here is from genome assembly GCA_964645495.1 of uncultured Muribaculaceae bacterium. Classification (GTDB taxonomy): domain Bacteria; phylum Bacteroidota; class Bacteroidia; order Bacteroidales; family UBA932; genus Cryptobacteroides. The sequence continues at coordinate 8,612 of CAZYCJ010000080.1, read as the reverse complement.
CCAGGGGCCTTTTTTAACCAAAGAACTATTCTAACTGTCTATGATACTGAGATATAGAGTCTCCCTTCCGGGTATAAAGGGATTTGCACGTGTTTATGAGGTCAAGGATACCGCTTCGTTGTATAGCCTGCACAAGCAGATGAGGGCGGATATGGATTTTCCGCAGGATCAGGTGGTGCTTTTCAAGGCTTTTGACGGGGCTGGCAATGTGGCTGCCAGATACAGCGTCTTCACCGATTTCGGGGCGGGCACCATCGACGATGTGACCGCAGGCCAGTGCCATAAGAAAGGGGAGGACAAGTTCATATATTTCTACGATACCACCAATGTCAAGAGCGTCATCGTGACCTTTGACGGAGAAGGAGAGGAGCGCAAAAATGTTCTTTATCCGCTCCTGGTCGAGACCAAGGGTCCTAATCCGATAGAGTTCGAGAACGGGTATGTGGCCTTCGAGGATCTTCCGGATGAGAAGAAGAAAGATCCGGAGGATGAGGATTTCGATGACTTCGATGATGATGATGCGGACGAGGACGGCGACGACGAGACTGAAGAAATCTACGGCGAAGACGATGAATAACGTCATCCTGAGGAGCAAAGCGACGTGAGGATCTGAATGAAGAAATTACAGATAATACTAGGCCCGACCGCCGTAGGCAAGACCGACTACAGCATTGAGACGGCTCTCAGGTACGGTTCTCCGATAATATCCTGCGATTCGCGTCAGATATACAAGGAAATGACCATAGGCACCGCTGTGCCGTCTGCTGAACAGTTGTCTGCTGTTCAGCATTATTTTATACATTCACATACCGTCACGGAACTCTATACGGCAGGAAAATACGAACTAGAGGCTCTCGATCTGATAAACAGACTGTTTGCCGAAGGTCATGAGACTCTGGTCATGGCGGGGGGATCCGGCTTCTATATCGATGCTCTGGTGAACGGTCTGGACGATTTTCCTTCAGCAGATCTCGAACTCCGCGCAGAATTGACTGCCCGTCTTCAGGAAGAGGGCGTCGAATCCCTGAGGCAGGAACTCCGAATGCTGGATCCGGAAAGTTATGCGGCCATCGACATTGCAAACGGCCAGAGGGTCGTCCGTGCCCTGGAAGTGTGTCTGATGACAGGAAAACCCTTCTCTTCATTCAAGACCTCCCGGATCAAGAAACGCGATTTCGAGATAGAGAAGATCGGCCTCACGCGCCCGCGTGATGTGCTTTATGACAGGATCAACCGGAGGGTCGTGCAGATGATTGACGACGGACTCGTCGACGAGGTCCGTTCGCTGACGCAATATCGCGACCTCGCGGCCCTTCAGACGGTGGGCTACAAGGAAATATTCGATTATCTGGACGGGATGTATGACCTGGACCGTGCAATAGAACTTATCCAGCGCAACACCCGTCGCTACGCCAAACGCCAACTTTCATACTGGGGACGCGACAAATCGATCAATTGGCTACATCGCAAAGGAATTTGATGCGGACCAGGCGGACTTCGAGTTCATCGTAGTCGCTTCCTAGATCTTCCATCGCTGATTCGAGCGAATCTGACTCGGCTTCTTCCTTGAAGTAATCGAAGATTTCGTCCACGACATCCTCGTCAAGGGTCTGTTCGATATAGTAATCGAGATTCAGTTTCGTTCCGGAGAATACAATCGCCTCGATTTCGTCCAGAAGTTCTTCCATCTCCATTCCCTTGGCATCTGCAATGTCTTCGAGCGGCAGTTTCCTGTCCACGCTTTGGATAATGTACACTTTGTTGACGGACTTGTTCACCATAGACTTCATGACGAAGTCGTCAGGACGGATAATGTCGTTTTCTTCAACATAGCGGGAAATCAGTTCGAGGAAAGGTTTTCCGAATTTCCTGGCCTTTCCTTCTCCGACTCCCTGACAGTTCTTAAGTTCGTCTATGGTCATCGGGTACATGATGGACATGTCTTCAAGAGACGGGTCTCCGAATATCACCCATGGCTGGAGTCTCTGCTTCTTTGCCACATCCCTGCGGAGATCCTTGAGCATGGCCATCAGTTGTTCGTCTCCTCCTCCGCCTCCTCGTGCTGCAGCGGATACTCCTGCCATATCGTCGTCGTCATCCTCGCTTTCCGCGAACTCCCTGTCCTCTGTGAGCATCAGTTCATATGGATTCTCATAGAAGGCTTTGCCTTCCTCTGTCACGGACATCAGTCCGTATGATTCTATGTCCTTATGCAGGAAATGGAGTATCATTCCCTGATGGATGACGGCGTTCCAGAAACGTACCGAATGTTCCTTTCCTGTGCCGTAGAGTTCGAGTTTGTCGTGTTTGTAAGACTTGATGAGGGAATTCATCTCGCCGGCAAGGATGTTCGCGAGATGTTCCATCTTGAATCTTTCCGGAAGTGACCGGATGAGTTCGATGACGGTCGCCATCTCCTCGCGGCCGTCGAACTGCTTCTTCGGATGCAGACAGTTGTCGCATGCACCGCAGTTTTCCTGTGTGAAGGTCTCTCCAAAGTAATTCAGGAGAAGTTTCCTGCGGCAGGAATTGGATTCGGCATATGCGACGGTCTCCATGAGCAGTTGCTTTCCTATCTCTTGTTCTGCTACAGGCTTGCCCTGCATGAACTTCTCGAGTTTCTGGATGTCCTTGTAACTGTAGAAAGTGATGCACTGTCCCTCCTTTCCGTCACGGCCTGCACGTCCTGTTTCCTGATAGTATCCCTCGATGCTCTTAGGTATGTCGTAGTGGATGACGAACCTTACATCCGGCTTGTCTATACCCATTCCGAAGGCTATGGTGGCCACGATCACGTCGATTTCCTCCATCAGGAACTTATCCTGATTCTCCGCCCTGGTCTTTGCGTCGAGCCCGGCGTGGTATGGTGCGGCCTTTATTCCGTTGATGTTCAGGAGTTCCGCCAGTTCCTCCACCTTCTTTCGGCTGAGACAGTAGATGATGCCGGACTTTCCGGTATTCTGTTTTATGTATCTGATGATGTCTCTCTTAGGGTCGGACTTGTCTCTTATTTCATAGTAGAGGTTCGGACGGTTGAACGAGGACTTGAATACGGTGGCGTCCGTCATTCCGAGATTCTTTATGATGTCGCTCTGGACCTTTGGGGTCGCGGTCGCTGTGAGGGCGATGATAGGTGATACACCGATTTCCTCTATTATGTTTCTGATTCTCCTGTATTCAGGACGGAAGTCATGTCCCCATTCGGAGATGCAGTGCGCTTCGTCAACAGCGTAGAAAGATATCTTGATTTCCTTGAGCATGGCCACATTTTCCGCCTTTGTGAGGGATTCCGGTGCGACGTACAGGAGTTTGGTCGCCCCGGACATGAGGTCGTTCCTCACTTCCGATATCTGAGCCTTGCTTAGGGATGAATTCAGAAAATGGGCGATGCCGTCGTTGCCCGCCACGAATCCGCGGATCGCATCGACCTGGTTCTTCATGAGCGCAATGAGAGGTGATATCACGATTGCAGTGCCCTCCATGACGAGGGCAGGTAACTGATAGCAAAGGGATTTTCCTCCTCCCGTAGGCATCAGGACGAAGGCGTTGCCTCCGTTTACAAGGTGGCTGATGATACGCTCCTGATCGGCCTTGAATGAGTCAAAACCGAAGAATTCCTTAAGTTTGGCATGAAGAATGGCGGAATCTGTCTGCATAGCCTGATAAATTTGCTTACTAAGTTAAATGATTTTTTCCGACTCCTCAAAATTTTTCGACAATATTATACCTGTCATTTAAAAAAATGCAACGTATTGAAAAAATCTGTATATTTGCAGATTGTATTGACAATTATAAACTTTAAATACTTATAATAAATGAAAGCAATCAGAATTTTTGCAGCAGCGCTCATCGCTTCATTCGCGCTGTCATGTACATCAGGACCAAAGACAAATGTTGATGTGGATGTTGAACTCCCTACAGCAGCAGAGGTGGATTCAGTAAGTTACCTTATCGGTGTCAACTTCGGTTCATTCCTCAAGGGCAACAACTTCGCTGAGGATCTCAAGGAGATCAACATGGCTGAACTCAAGAAGGGTATGCAGGACTTCCTTCAGGCTGAGGGTTCTCCATATGATGAGGATTTCGGTGCCCAGTTCAAGATCGATCCTAACAAGATGGGACAGATCCTTAACGGATACATCACCAAGAAGCAGAACTACAAGGCTGCAGTGAACCTTGCAGAGGAGAAGGCTTTCCTTGCAAGGAACGCTAAACTTGAGAATGTGGACACTACAGCAAGCGGTCTCCAGTACACTATCGTCGCAGCGGGCGATGAGTACAAGGTGGCTCCTCAGGATACAGTGTGGGTTAACTACAAGGGTACTCTCCTTGACGGAACAGTATTCGATGAGAACGACTCTACCAAGTTCATCGCAAACCGCGTGATCAAGGGTTGGACAGAGGGTCTCGGTCTCCTCGGTGAGGGTGGTAAGGCGACTCTCTACATTCCTTCAGAACTCGCTTACGGTGTCAGGGGAAACCGCAACATCGAGCCTAACTCTACACTCATCTTTGATGTTGAGGTTCTCAAGGTCGGCAAGTTCGTTCCTAAGGAGGACAAATAATGGCAATGGAACTCGAGGGCAGGATTGTCCGTAAACTTAATGTCCAGACCGGTACTTCAGCAAGAGGTGCCTGGGCAAAGCAGGAGTTTGTTTTCGAGTATCAGGAAGGCAATTATCCTTCACAGGTGTACATGAATGTCTGGGGTGAGGATAAGGTCAAGGATCTCGAAAAGTATCAGGTCGGCGACAAGGTGAAGATTTCCTTCAACCTCAGCAGCCGTGAGTATAGCGGACGCTGGTACACAGATGTCAGAGCCTGGAGGATCGAGCCGGTTTCGGCTCCTCAGGCAGACTATGCTACCGGCGCTGTTGCAGGCGGAGCCGGATACATGGGTGCTCCCGCTCCTTCTCCTGCACCTGATTACGACTACGCTGCTTCTGCCGGAAACTACTCGGCTCCTCTCGCAGACGATGATCTTCCGTTCTAGAATTAGAAACGGTATACCATAATACTCCAAGGCTTTTCTGACAGACGGCAGAAAAGCCTTGGAGTATTTATGTCACTAAGTGTCAGAGAGGAAATTGGACAAGCCTGCGGTTTTCGTAATGGGCGCTCCATCGGAAGCCCGCTGATTTCAACAGGGCGGCTGTCCTTGTGAAATTGTGGCCGACTCTCTCCGGGGCATGTGAGTCGGAGCCGAGGCTTATGATCTCTCCTCCCATTTCCCTGTATCTCGCCAGCACATCCGTGTCGATACCCACTTCTCGTCCGTTGTGGTTCTGGTAACTCTTGGTATTGATTTCCAGGGCCTTTCCCTCGTGTATGAGATATCTGAACATCTCGTCAAGAATGTCGCTGAAGTCGCGGTAAAGGAGGGAAGTCTGAGGATACGGGGCATAACGCACCACATAGTCATAGTGGCCGAGGATGTCGAAGTCCTTGAGCCAAAGCATCTCCTGATGGATGGTCTCCAGATAGTGTCCGTAGGCTTCCTTCCAGTCTTTTCCTTCATAGTATCCGCCGTAGAACGGATCTGTTCCGTCAAGATAATGGACGGATGCTATGATCTGGTCAAAATTGTTGCTGTCCAAGGTCTGACGGATACGGTCGTGGCAATCTTCGTGCATGCCGACCTCGATCCCTTTGAGGAGTTTCACCGCCTGTCCTCCTGTCTCGCTGTCAAGCACTGTCTGCACCCTGTCGATTTCCTTCTGCTGGGCATCGATGTCGAAGGTTTCGGGTACGAGGTTTTCGTATGTGGCCTTCATTTCGGGCACGAAGTAGTCGCAGTGGTCTGTGAACGCCACTCCGCCTATTCCGTTTGATAGCGCCATGCGTGCTGCCTTCTCGACGGAAGTTATCTTTCCGTCAAATGAAAACTGGCTGTGGTTATGATTGTCAAATAAAACCATGGGGATAATGCGAAAACGGCCGCAAAATTAGCAAATTTTTTGCTAATTTTGCAGATTATGCCTCAGTGGCGGTATGATGATATTGTATTTAATTGATTATAAAATGATAACATTCGGTTATAGAAATAAGTTCAGTGGCCCGATCAGGGCTCTGACCGCCCTTGTGATCGGTGTCGTTATGGTGATCAGCAAGGCGAATGCCCTCGAACTCGTAGTCCGCATCATCGCGGCCTTCCTTCTGGCGTCAGGCATCGTGTCCCTTTTGGTAGGATACAGGAACAGGACCAACGGTACCATGGGACTCATGAGTGTGAATGCGGTGGTGGATATCGCCCTTGGCTTTGTACTTTTCCTGTTCCCGGGCTTTGTGGCCGGTCTTCTGATATATCTGATAGGTTTCGTGCTCATCGTATCGGGAGCCATGCAACTGATGTCGCTGCTAAGTGCAAACGGAATCATGAAGGTCGGATTGTGGGCCTTCGTCTTTCCTGTGCTTGTGCTGTCTGCTGGAGTGTTTCTGGTCTTCAATCCGTCATTTGTCGGTGAGGCGATAGGAGTGGTTGCAGGTGCGGCACTTATCATTTATGGCGCTTCGGAATTGCTGTCTTCGTGGAAGATGAAGAAAGCGATGGATGAGTATGACCGGAATCATTCGATTGACGAGCAGTAGCATATGATTCCTCAGGAAACGGTCAACAGGATTCTTGACCTCGCGCAGATCGAGGATGTCGTGGGTGATTTCGTGACTCTGAAGAGGGCGGGATCCACCTACAAAGCCTGTTGTCCGTTCCATAATGAGAAGACTCCATCTTTTGTGGTGTCTCCGTCGAAGGGCATCTTCAAGTGCTTCGGCTGCGGAAAGTCCGGCACTGCAGTCGGCTTTGTCATGGAGCATGAAAGCATGACTTATGTCGAGGCTCTGAAATATCTTGCGAAGAAGTACAATGTCGAAGTGGTGGAGTCCGAGGAGACAGCAGAGGATATCGCCAGGAAACAGAGGAACGAGAGCCTTCTTCTGGTGTCAGAATATGCAGGAAAGTTCTTTCAGGAGAGCCTCAAGAGTCAGGAGGGTCAGGCCGTAGGATGGCAGTATTTCAAGAGCCGCGGCCTGGAGGACGAGACCATAAGGAAATACGGACTCGGATGGGCTCCTGTGATGAGGACTACATTCACCGATGCCGCCCGTGCAGCCGGTTACAAGGAGGAATATCTGCTGGATACAGGCCTGTGCAAGAAATATGACGACGGACGCGTTGTGGACACCTTCCACGACCGCGTGATGTTCCCGATACATTCTGTCAGCGGACGCATCATAGCGTTCGGAGGACGCACTCTGAAATCCGACAAGACCATACCTAAGTATGTCAATTCCAAGGAAACGGAGATATATGTCAAGAGCAAGTCTCTGTATGGCATCTACTTCGCGAAGAACGAGATCTCGCGTCAGGACAAGTGCATACTTGTGGAGGGATATCTCGATGTGCTTTCGATGCATCAGCTGGGCATCCGCAATGTCGTGGCGTCGAGCGGTACTTCCCTGACCGTCGATCAGATCCGTCTGATCCGCAAGTTCACGAACAATGTGACCATCATATACGACGGCGATAATGCAGGCATCAAGGCTGCTCTCAGAGGAATCGGCCTGGTGCTCAAGGAGGGGCTGAACGTAAAGGTGGTCCTGCTCCCGGAGGGACAGGATCCGGATGATTTCGCGAGGAAGCATACATTGGAGGAAGTGCAGGATCATATTGCGCGTAACGAACAGGATTTCATCGGCTTCAAGACCGACCTGCTTCTTGACGAGGCCGGAAATGACCCTCTGAAAAGGGCGTCGCTGATAAATGATGTCGCGGACACGGTTGCCTTGATTCCGGATGCGGTGATTCGTGCGGTCTATATCAAGACATGTTCGGCGAAGTTCGATATCGACGAGCAGATCCTGGCCGACCGTGTGAGCAAGTCGAGGACGCAGATGATTCTTGCCGACCAGAAGGAGCGGGAAAGGGAGGCTGTCAGAAGCCGTCAGCCTGATGCCCGGTCGTCTCAGGCTGGAGAAGTTCCTCCTCCGGGCATGGATGACTATATTCCGTCGGAGGATGATGGTGAGGTTCTGCCTCCTGTGCAGACGGTTCCAGTCTCGATGGCTCCTGAAGGCATCATTGTGAACGAGCCGTATCTGGCTCCGTGCGAGAGGGAACTTTTGGGTTTCATATTGGAACAGGGATGTACGGATCTGGAGTTTGACCGTGATTCGAAGTTCTATGTGGAAGGCGAGCAGATAAATGTCGCGGAATTCATTGACGGCAATCTCGCCGATGATGACGCCTTTTTTGTGAACCAGTCGTACAGAAAGACTTATGACGAGTATTTCAGGATGTATGACAAGGGATTGGGCCAGAGTCAGATGCAGCGCCGTCTTCTGGATCATATGGATCAGGAGATCGCTTCTGTGGCTAAGGACCTTCTCATTGAGAAGCATCAGTTGACGGTGAAGAACTACGAGCAGTCTCTGACTTCCGTGTCGACCCGTCTTGTGATGTATGTGCCCAAGACGCTTCTGACCTACCAGTGCAAGAAGGTGGAACGGGAGTCGCAGAGGCTGATGGCCGAACTTTCGACAACCTCGGATCCCGACCGTCAGATGGAGATTCTCGCTCAACTCGGTGAATACAACCGCCTCCGCACCCGCCTGAA
>CAZYCJ010000079.1:7717-8910 GCA_964645495.1 uncultured Muribaculaceae bacterium | reverse complement strand
AATTGCACAAAGTTTGTCATATCCGTCTGAAAAACGGACTGACATGACATTCACGGCAAAAGCGCTTGAGGATTTTCTGGCGCAGAAACTCCATCTCGGCACACAGTTGTCCGAGGCATTGAGCATTCTTCTTATCATCATAGGACTTGTCGCAATAGGCATCGGTATCAACTTCCTGTTCCAATGGATATTCAGATGGATTTCCGGCCATAGCGCAAGGCTGCGGAAGTCAAGGTGGCATTCATACCTTGTCAAACACAAGTCAGGACATCACCTGCTTCTTCTAGTGCCCGGACTCATCCTGTACATCATACCCGACATGCTGTTCGAGAGGGACAGCAAGATCATCAGAGTGCTTCACAGGGCAGACATCATATATATGGTCGTTGTCGTGATGATGGTGGCGAATGCGTGTCTTCTGGCCTTCCTCGACGCCTACTCAAAAACTGACAAGAACAAGAAACATCCTCTGCAGGGGCTCGTACAGGGCCTTCAGGTCATAATGTATTTCATCGGAGGCATCATCATATTGGCCGTACTCATCGACAAGTCCCCCACTGTGCTTCTCACGGGCCTGGGCGCATCTGCAGCAGTACTGATGCTGATATTCAAGGACAGTATCCTGGGATTCGTGGCCGGTGTGCAATTGTCCCAGAACGACATGGTCAAGCTCGGAGACTGGATACAGATGCCTGACGGGACTGCAAACGGCACGGTCGAAGAGATCACGCTGAACACCGTGAAGGTCAGGAACTGGGACAACACCATCACAATGATACCGCCATACACCCTTGTCAGCACCCCGTTCAAGAACTGGAGAGGCATGCAGGAAAGCGGAGGACGCAGGGTCGACAAGGAGGTGTTCATCGATCTGACATGTCTGGAGATACTGCCACAGGAGAAGGTCGACGAGATATGCAGCCGCACAGGACTTGCTGCATCAGGAGAGATGACCAATGTACAGTTGTATCGGGCGTATATCGAGCATTACCTGAGGAGCCGCCCCGATGTGAACCAGAGCCTTGACATGATCATCACCCAGAAGGAAGTCACCCCGTACGGCCTCCCTATCGAGGTCTATTTCTTCCTCAAGGACAAGGCATGGGCGATATATGAAAAGAAACAGTCCGACATCTTCGACCACCTGATGACGATGGCTTCGGAATTCGGACTGAAACTATATCAGAGGCCTT
>CAZYCJ010000079.1:0-7617 GCA_964645495.1 uncultured Muribaculaceae bacterium | reverse complement strand
AGTACAAGGTCGGCAAGGGCGATGGCGGTCATCGCTTCCACCACGACAGGTGCGCGGAGAGCGAAGCAGACATCATGGCGTCCGGGCACTTCAAGCGTATCCATCTCCCCTGTCTGGAAATTGAAGGTCGTCTGGGCCTTGCGGATGCTCGAAGTGGGTTTGAAAGCCACTTTGAAGACTATCGGAGCACCGTTAGTGATGCCTCCGTTGACTCCGCCTGCACCGTTCTTTGTCGGACGGCCGTCCGGACCTATAGGGTCATTATGTTCAGAGCCCTTCAGCCTCGCCGCCATGAATCCATCACCGAATTCGATGCCGCGCACACCAGGTATGGAGAATACCGCATGCGCGATGACAGACTCCACGCTGTCCCAGAACGGTTCTCCGTAACCTGGATCGATGCATCCGACACGACACTCGATCACGGCACCGACGCTGTCACCCTCCTTGATGGCATTGTCGATGACATCCTTCCATTCCTCATCCCCGCACGAGATACCGCCCATTTCGACAATCCTCGCCTCCACGCCATTGACCGGAGTCTCGTCCAGGATGGTGGCGTCTGCAAGAATCATCTTTGCGACCGTGCCTGCCGCTACGACCGGGAGGGTAAGACGGCCCGAGAAATGGCCGCTTCCGCGCGGATCCTGACAGTCGTCCCATTTGAGGGCAGCGGTAAGGTCCGCATGGCCCGGACGAGGCATAGCTGCGAACAGACTGTAGTCCGACGAGTGGGTGTTGGTGTTGCGGAAGACTATGGTCAGAGGCGCACCTGTGGTGTGTCCTTCGAAGACTCCGCTCACGATCTGCGGCTTGTCTTCCTCTATGCGCGGGGTTGTTCCTCTGGCTCCGCTCTTGCGTCTGGCGATGTCCGCCAGGAGGTCCTGCTCCGAAAGTTCGAGACCTGCAGGAACCCCGTCCAGCACCACTCCGATGAGTTCGCCGTGGGACTCACCGAAAATGCTCACTCTGAATTTTCTGCCTGAAGTATTCATATCTGTATGTTTAGCATGAGGCCTGTTCAAAGGCCGCGAATATGTCGTGGAACTGCGGGAAGGACTTCGAGACGCAGGCCTCGTCGTCGATCGTGATCGGGCTGTCGGCTCCTAGGGCAGCTACCTTCAAGGCCATGACCATGCGATGGTCATGATGTGAGGTGTATGCGCCTCCATGGAGCAGGGATGATGAGAGGAGACGCTGTGCCATGCTGTGGCCTTCGATGACCATCTCATCCCCTTCGATTTCTGTCTTTACACCCATCTGCGTCAGCATTTCCAGTATAGCCTTTGCTCTGTCGCTCTCCTTGTTGGCGAGGCGGCCGACTCCTGCAAGACGGCTCGTTCCCTGACAGAATGCCGCCAGAACCGAAATGATCGGAAAAAGGTCCGGACAATTCGAAGCATCCACATTGAAAGCCTTGAGAGGGGCACGCTGAACCGTGATGTCACCTCTGTCGCCATCAACCTGCGAAAGGCTTGCGCCGGCATCCATGAGAATGTCCATGATCGAAAGGTCAGCCTGAAGGGATGTGGTGTCAAGCCCCTGAAGCACAACCTTTCCGAAGATGGCACCTGCCACAAGGAAATTGGCGGCGGCGCTCCAGTCGCCTTCAAGGTCGACATCCGCAGCCTTGTATTTCTGGCCGCCCTTGACTTTGAAGACCATCTCCGTACAGAAAGTCCAGTCACCGTCCGATTCAAGGAAGTCACGGCCTCCGAGCATGTCGTTGGCAATCCTGATTCCGAACTTCTTGAGCACCTCGAGGGTGATGAACATATACGGGATGCTCTTCGGATCCTTGACGATCAGCGAAGAGTTCTTTTCCGCAAACGGGAGGGCCATGAGAAGCCCTGAGATAAGTTGAGAGCCATGTCTGCCCGAGATTTCCGCACGGCCGGCCTTGAGAGGGCCTTTGACGGTCAGAGGGACACGGACAGCGTCATTGCCGGCCTTCATGTCAGCGTCATTGCCGGCCTGACCGGCAATCTCCGCACCGAAAGCATCCATTATCTCCTTTGCACCTGTGAGAGGACGGCCGAGAAGGGTCTTCTCTCCTGTCAGGGTCACAGGCTTCGCACTTAACTGGGCCAACAGAGGAATCATCATCCTTGTCAGAAGTCCGGACTCGCCGACATGCAGCACGCATCCGTCATCCGCAGGATCTCCCACCTTGTCTACAGAACCGAATCGGGCACCGATGCCCTTGATGGTGACATCCGTACCTTCCACAGCCACTTCAGCACCAAGGCTTCGTGCCACGGCAAGGGCAGATTCATTGTCCCCGCATGAGGTGTAGCCGTGCAGATGTGATTCACCTTCAGCCAAAGCGGCGGCAATTATCGCACGCTGGGCGAAACTCTTCGACACCGGCATTGTACACTGCGGGCAGTTTTCATATAAAACTGCTCCAGGTCCCCCTGAATTTTGGGGCACCGCGCGCATTTTTGCCGCATTTCTGCTCCTGGTATTACCATTTCCATAGACCGCCTTCATCATTTCCGCTGCAGGCCATTGTCCCGGCGCGGCAGCATCCTCCTCTGTAAGGGCGGCATAGGTATATGGGGCACCGTACCTGAGGGCATCCAGACGCGACTGACGTCCGGCCTCCCCCATGCAGAATGCGACAAGGCATCCGTCAGCAAGCGCTCCGACGCCTTCGGCATCCTGAGTGCGACACCATCCGTAGAGGTCCGACACGCGCTCCACATCGGCCTCCGAATGAGCCGTGGTGACGATCTTGACCATATCTGCGCCATGATAGACGCATTTCTCGACGATCGCCTTGAGGGCCTCGAATGAGTCCGTACCCTCGAAGTCGTGGTAGGAACGGATGAAGACGGTACCGCATTCATGGGCAGTGTTGCGGACGCGCTTCGACATCTGCTTCGGCGCCTCCAGTTCCACATCCACATATCTCGCACCGGCCTCGATGGCCCTGACCAGACGCTTTTCGGCGATCTGCATGGCCTTGATGTCGCGGCTCTGCGGTGTCATCGACGGATCCTGCAGCGAAGGTTCGTTCGCCGCGACCTCGCTTATACGGCAGGTCGCCACCAAGGGCACATCGCTCGTGAAAAGTTCATCTATCTCCTTGTCGCCGAGAGGGCATCTGTCCAGACGGATCTCCGCCATCTCGCATTGTTCCAGAGCCTCATATATCTGCTCCAGATTTCTGTTCTGTATAGTAGTACAAATCATAATCGCTTGTTTTATGCCAGCAGACGGCAGACTTCCTCGACGGTCATGTCGTGCATGACCACATCCCCTATCGCGCGTATGAGCACGAAATGCACCTTCCCGCCCTCGGCCTTCTTGTCCTTCCGCATCACATGCGCCATCTCCTCCACGGAAAACGGACAGTAGGATTCTATTCCGCAATCCAGCAGACCAGTGTTGATGATGCTCTCGATGGAGTCGTTCTCGTCGCGGCCGAACACACGGTCCGAAAGACGCGCGGCGAGCACCATTCCCATAGCCACCGCCTCACCGTGGCTGATGCTGTCATTGCCGGCGATGCTCCTGTATTCCTCCCTTTGGGCCAGAGTCTCGATCGCATGGGCGAAGGTGTGGCCGAGATTGAGTTTCCTGCGTTCCCCGCCCTCAAACTGGTCGTGCGAGACGATTCCGGCCTTGACCGCAGCGGCGGCCGAAATGAGTTCCGAAAGTTCATTGAGATGAGACGATATGCAGTCAGGCCAATATTCTGCGGCATCTTCCTCAGGAAGGATGGCAAAGCCCTTCTCCATGTCCGACAGCACCTCCACCGCCTTGTCGTAATATCCGTTGTCCTCGATGATGAATGTCTTGAGCATCTCTGCGGCTCCCGAAATGAAATCCCGGTACGGCAGGCTCTCCAGGACCTGAGGGCAGAGATAGGTAAACTCCGGCTGACGGATCACGCCCAGGATGTTCTTGTAACGCTCGAAATTTACGCCGGTCTTGCCTCCTATCGCGGCATCCACCTGCGAGAGAAGGGTCGTCGGAAGATAGGCAAACCGCACTCCCCTCTTGTATATCGAAGCGGCGAATCCGACCATGTCGCTGGTGATTCCTCCCCCGACTGCAAGCAAGAGGGCATCACGGTCAGCACCGTTGTCCAGAAGCCAGCCGCATATGTCCATCACAGTCTCCATCGTCTTATGCGACTCCGACGCCTCTATCAGCATACCGGGCACATCCATACGGTTCATGATCTGAGCGAGTTCCTGGGCTGCGGGACACTGCATGGCCACATTGCTGTCCATCACGGCAAAGACATGAGGATAAGGCTCCAGACACTCCAGGAGTCCGCCGAGGCCGTCTTCCACCATGATCCTGCTGATTGTCTTCCCCTCCGAATATATATTGATTTCTTCCATAGGCTTCTTTTCTTACAATCTACAAATATAGGAAACTTTAGGCGCATTTGTCACTTTCATCCCTATGGCTCCATAAATATTTTGTAAATTCCGAAAAATCCGATACCTTTGCAATCCTCATAGGAAGTTATATGCTTCCGGTGCCTCTTTCAGTCCTGCTTAAGGCAGGCTACAGAAAAGCACACCAGCCCGGATGGCGGAATCGGTAGACGCGCTGGTCTCAAACACCAGTGGAGCAATCCGTGCCGGTTCGATCCCGGCTCCGGGTACATTTCGAATCGCAAATCTTTGATTTCCAAGGATTTGCGATTTTTCTTCTTCCTTTTTGCACCACATTTGCACCACGAGAAATTTCAGATTGCAGAAGTCTTGCCGGGTATCGCGTGCACTTTTATAGGAAAACTGCTCTCGGTACCCTCATTTTTTGGGGTATCAAGAGCAGTTTGCTATGTTTTTGCACTTGGTATATTGTTACTTGAAAAGCTCCGAATGAGTGCCAAGACGTATGAGTTTGATTACATCCGTGTTTTCATCGAACCAGATCAACAGGGTATCGCCTTCTATGTGGCACTCCATGCAGTCTTTATATTCGCCTAAAAGTTTATGAGGTTTATACTCCTGAGGTATAGGAATATCTCGCTGTAAATACGTTAAGACAACCTTGAGTTTTTCAATTCTCTTTGGCTGATTCTGATATTTCTTTAGATCTTTCTTAAACTGGCTGGTGATTTTCAATACCTTCATACCTGCTATAATGACTCAATAAACCCCTCAAGATTATCCAGATTGATAGTTTCCAGATTCTTATCCTCTCTCGCCTCTTTCACTGCAGCCATTGTTTGGGAATTAGGTGTGCGATAGACAGCGTCCATGAGAACGCTCTCCACATAATTATTAAGGCTCCTATTCTGTTTGCGCGCCTCTGTCTTTAACCTCTTCAACAATTCAGTACTGAGTCTGAAAGCTGTTTGGGTTCTGGTTATTGTCGTCTCCATCTTCTTCATATATTATATATCACAAATGTATAACACTTGTATAACATTTGCAAGAAATGTGCAACACTTTTGAGAAATTCGCCAGTATCGCGTGCACTTTTGACGTGGAAGTGCTCTGGATACCCAGAAAAAAGAGGGTATCCAGAGCGGTTTCGCCAGGTTCTGCACTCGACTGGTTGGGAGTTGGTGAGGGGACAAATTGTCCCGGGCACGGAATCATGCAGAAATCTCCGCCAGGAAATCATTCAAGACGTACAGATTTCCCTGAAGATAGAGCCCGGTTTCCTCATCATGAAATCTACGACAGGTCTCGCTCCTATAGAACATATCAAGAGCTTCCTTCAAAGAAACATCCAGAGTCTCCGAAATCTTCACTACAATACACCCGATGCGCTGCCACCGGATTATGTTGCGGACTTTTCTGTGCTGCTCCGGTGTAAGATTGTTCAGGTTCTTTATAGTATCTTGATCAAGGCTCATATCCGTGACACGTTTATATCTTTCAACATAATCTTCTGACGGTTCGTAAGGCGACTCTATCAAGGCTGCCATACTTCCATGTACGCTCTAATATTCATAAGAAACTAACTAACTCAACTCTCCTCAAGTTCCTTTCTCAATTCATCTAGAGGTCTTCCGTTATATGTAAAGTACTTCGGTCCCTGATATGCATCTGAAGTATTTCTCATTTCATCTGGCAGGAAGGCAGCAGTAAATGGTGATAGTTTGTAAATACGGCCTTCGTACTCAACTTGATTATCGCTGGCAACCTTAACCTTGATATTCTTTGGAGTAAAGACAACAGTCTCTCCGATTTGAATATTGACCATACTGAACTTGAAAGGGGCTCTACGTTTGTGAGGTTCCTCATCCTGTACTTCAGCGGCTTCCTTAATTGGCTGATTGTTATGATACAACTCAATGAAAGCATCATCAATAGTCGTAGAAACATCACGCAGAATATCCAATGCAATCTGCGGCTGGATATTGAAGAACTCACGATTCTGCCTGATACGCAAATCGGTCAAGCGGTCGATTGTCTTATGAATCAACTTCTCAACCTCATTGAACTTTACAGTCCTTATCGTCGCAAAAATCTCAAACGGAAGCGGCACAGCTGTATTATCCAATTCCTTGGATCTCACATTAACTGGTCTTGAACTCTTTCCGATTTTTACCCAATCTTCCTTGAATGATGGGTTGGTGAGAATGTATACGTATCCTGGTTCTTTCATAGTCTTCAGCATTTTCTACAAAGTTAGAAAATAAACTTATACAACACCTCAACAGTACCAAGAGCATTCATTATATCTTAGCACTGATGAGGCATTTTCATATATGTGGAATTACTTCAATGTCTTAAACATCTGCTCGACGCATTTCTTCTTCTGTTCCATGTTCGGATGTACATAGAGATTGAGAGTTGTGCTGATATTTGAGTGGCCGAGGAGAACACTGACAGTCTTGTAGTCGCACTTGCTCTCTATACATCGTGTAGCAAAACTGTGGCGAAGACCGTGAAACTTTAACTTCGGCATATTGAGATGCTCCATCAACCGTTTGTAATAGTTGCGGTAGGTACGAGGCTCTGTCGGCTGGGCTGAATTGGTCAGTACATAAAAACTCCCGTTCACGACCTTCTTGAATGGTTTTATCATCTTCAGAAGATCTTTGGCAATGGGAATCTCACGAATAGAGTTCTTGGACTTGGGAGTATCTATGATTACCTCTGTGTGCTTTTCTGCACCTTCCAGCACATAAATCCGCTGTATAGTCTTCGAAATATTAATCACCCCAGCATCAACATCTATATCGTCCCATACCAATGCACAGACCTCTCCTATCCGGAGTCCGGCACAAAGGCAGATATAGATTCCGAGATTCATGAATGTAAAATGGCTCTGAACATAATCCATGATGTGTTTCTGATTGTTCCGGCTCAAGACCTCGACCTCTTGTCGTTCCCTTTCAGTTGGAAATTTCACATCTATCTCACGATGCTGCATATATCCCTGCTTGACACCATACCGAAGGATCATCTTCAACACAATCAGAATGTCCTTGACGGATTTCTTACTCAAGCCCTGCTCCAATTTAGCAAAGACAAAATCCTGTACGAGAGCTTCAGTAACATCATCGACTCTGGCAAAAGCCGGAAGTAGATGATTAGCGATAAGCAGTGAGTAGGCAGAGTATGTCGATCTCTTGACATACTGCTTCTTGTCGGCTTGCCACAGCACGACAATCTCTTCAAATGTTTTGTT
>CAZYCJ010000078.1:7377-9094 GCA_964645495.1 uncultured Muribaculaceae bacterium | reverse complement strand
GTGCCGTTGTAGAGATAGTTTCCGGCCAGATCCATATCTCCATCAAGAAGAGTAAATGCACCGTTCAGACCGCCCATCCATGTGGTGGAGATACCGTTGCTGCCTCCCCAGCCACCGGTTCCACCACCCATTCCTCCACCTCTCATGCCCTGCATCATGCTTCCTGCCATATCGTTGAAACCACGGTTGTTGGTATTGTTTCCGTTGAGAATGAGACTTATCTGGCTCTTTTCCGTAAATCGTCCCACCATGGCAGCACCCTGATAGCGAGGATCATTCATGTCGGATCCTGCTCCCGGAATGTCCTTTCCACCACCTGCCATCACATTTCCGAACCAGCCCTGCATCATACCGGGACGGAGAGAGAGGTCTATCACAGTCTCTTCTTCACCGTCGTCAATACCGGTGAACATAGCCTGATCGGACTTTTTCTCCACGACCTTCACTTTCTCGACGATCTTTGCAGGAATATTCTTTGAGGCAAGTTGAGGGTCGTCAAGGAAGAAGGTCTTTCCATCAATGGTAATCTTCTTGATGGTCTCGCCATTGGCCGTGATGGATCCGTCGGACTCCACTTCGACTCCGGGCAGTTTCTTAAGGAGTTCTTCAAGCATATCATTGTCCGATGTCTTGAAAGAAGATGCATTATATTCGATGGTATCCTTCTTGACTATGATGGGATTACCTATCGCGGATACGCTCGCTGCGTCAAGTTGCTCCACGTCTTCGGTCATCTTGATTTCGCCGAGATCAAGGTTCTTCTCCAGCACGATTTCCTGAGAGAAGGTCTTGTATCCCATCAGTTCTGCCTTCAAGGTGTATGTACCTTTGGCCACCTTTGTGAGCGATGCCTTACCTTCCTCATCCGTAAGGACATATTTAGTAGCGGTATCCGCTCCCTTCGGGGTAAGAGATGCAGTGGCAAAACCGACAGGCTCGGAGGTCTTGGCATCGACAAGTCGGAATTTGACAGTATGAGAGCCTTGGGCAAAAGCGGCTAGTCCGAGAAGCAGGGCCGCAAAAGTAAAGACTGTCCTCATCAGAAAAGACACAGAATTTTGGGTCATAATAAATCCGTTTCCAATAGTATTATTTCAAACAAAAGTCCGGGCATATATCCTCCCGACTAAAAACACAACTTAGATACATCCCTGATGCGAAGGTTTAAAGAGGATGTCATTTTTTTATCCTTTCGGGATTCGCTTTCAGAAATTTCTTCCAATCAGACTTTCCACCGGCTCCCGCAAGCGGGCTCGTCTGTTGGTAATGATGGCACAACGAGATTGCCAAGGCATCGGTAGCATCAAGATACTTGGGGTCGAGTTCGACTTTCAGAGTCTTCTGAATCATCATAGCCACCTGCTCCTTGGATGCGGCTCCGTTGCCGCAGATAGCAATCTTCGCCTTTCGCGGCGCATATTCGGCAACGGGAATACCGTGCATGATCGCAGCTGTGATGGCTGCTCCCTGGGCTCTGCCGAGTTTGAGCACCACCTGCGCATTCTTCCCGTAAAAAGGTGACTCCACAGCGAGTTCGTCCGGGTGATATTCCTCGATCAGTTCGTTGACCCCGGAGAATATGTTGGCAAGTTTCTCGAAAGGCTCCTTGATCTTGCGGAGGTCGAAGACGCCCATGGTCACATAATGCGGACCTTTGGAATCAATGGAAATGACCCCGTAACCTAAAATATTGGTTCCAGGGTCAATTCCTAATATG
>CAZYCJ010000078.1:0-7277 GCA_964645495.1 uncultured Muribaculaceae bacterium | reverse complement strand
ATGTAGTCGAAGCCGGTGTATGGGCGGAGAATCTCAGGAATCTCTATACGGCCGTCCTTCTGGTTGTTTTCGAGAAGGGCTGCAACGACACGCGGAAGGGCAAGCGAACTGCCATTGAGCGTATGAGCGAGCTGAGTCTTTCCGTCAGCATCCTTGTATCTGAGTTTCAGACGGTTGGCCTGATATGACTCGAAGTTTGACACAGACGAGATCTCAAGCCATCTTCCCTGGGCTGCAGAGTACACTTCGAAGTCATAGGTGATGGCAGAAGTGAAACTCATGTCGCCTCCGCAAAGACGGAGGATACGGTATGGAAGTCCGAGAGACTTCACGATTTCCTCCACATGAACAATCATCTCATCAAGAGCACCATATGAATTCTCCGGCTTCTCCACGCGTACGATCTCGACCTTGTCGAACTGATGCAGACGGTTGAGACCGCGCACATCCTTTCCATAAGAGCCTGCCTCACGCCGGAAACATGGAGTATATGCAGTCATCTTCACAGGGAACTCGTTGTTGCCGAGAATCACATCCCTGAAAATGTTTGTCACAGGAACTTCCGCGGTAGGGACCATGTAGAAATTGTCCGCTGTCGCATGGTACATCTGGCCTTCCTTGTCCGGAAGCTGGCCTGTACCGAAACCCGAAGCTTCATTTACCATGATAGGCGGTTCGACCTCAAGATATCCTGCCTTTGTGTTGCAGTCGAGGAAAAAGTTGATCAGAGCCCTTTGAAGTCTCGCACCCTTGCCTTTGTAGACAGGGAAGCCGGCTCCTGTGAGTTTCACCCCCAGATCAAAGTCGATGATGTCATACTTCTTTGCAAGTTCCCAGTGCGGGAGACAGTCTTCGCCAAGAGCAGGCACCTCGTTTCCTGACCTCACCACGACATTATCCTCCGCAGTACGTCCTTCAGGAACCTGATCACATGGAATATTAGGAAGAAGTACAAGAAGAGAGTTGAGTTCTGTATTATTGTCCTCTGACTTCTGTTCGATTTCAGCCGAACGCGACTTCAGAGACGCGACTTCAGCCTTTACAGCCTCTGCCTCATCCTTCTTTCCCTGCTTCATAAGGCCTCCGATTTCGGCAGCCTTCTTCTTCTGTTCTGCAAGGCATGTATCGAGTTCCGCCTGAAGAGTTCTTCTGTTCTGGTCAAGGGCATTGATCTTTTCTACGATCTCCCTTGCGTCAAAATTCTTGACCGCGAGTTTCGTTATCACGAATTCCGGGTTTTCACGGAGAAGTTTTAATGTCAGCATATTATTATTAAATTAAAAAGAGGATTGCATCCCATAGGGGCTACAATCCTCATATTCGTTAAAAATCCCCTGGGCTTAGTTCTCAAAAGGGACTACCGAGACGTAAGATTTATTGTCAGCTTTCTTGCGGAAACTAACCTTACCGTCGATCAGTGCGTAAAGAGTATGATCCTTACCCATTCCTACATTCAGACCCGGGTTGTGAACAGTACCTCTCTGACGAACGAGGATGTTACCGGCCTTTACTACCTGATCACCGAATTTCTTGATACCGAGTCGTTTGCTATGTGACTCACGACCGTTCTTAGAACTACCGACGCCTTTTTTATGTGCCATATTCTGTTCCTCCTCAATTAATTAAGCGATCGCATTGATCTGAAGTTTTGTAAAATACTGACGGTGTCCGTTGAGTTTCTGGTAACCCTTACGACGTTTCTTCTTGAACACGAGGACCTTGTCGCCCTTCATTCCGTCAGCGACGCCTCTCTCGGCACGACCGAGAACTGTTGCTGTTACCTTGGCACCGTCTACATAAGGTGCACCTACCTTTACTGTGCCTTCTGCGTCAACGAGGAGTACCTTTGCGAACTCTACAGTCGCGCCTACCTCTGCCGCAAGGCGGTGTACGAAGATTTCCATACCGGCCTCTACCTTAAACTGCTGGCCTGCAATTTCTACGATTGCGTACATAAAAAACTTAAAATATTAAAAGTTTTAGACAGCAAGCGGTTGTCCTTGACAACTCTTCATCATCTGCTTGACAATCTCTGATAAATAATCTTCAAACGAATTACTGCTCGTCCTGGAGCTGAAGCTGCTGAACGTAGATAGCCTTCTGCATCTGCATTCTCTTCTTCACTGACGGCTTAACGAAGTTCTTTCTTGCGCGGAGTTCACGGATTGCACCTGTCTTCTCGAACTTTCTCTTGAACTTCTTAAGAGCCTTTTCAATGCTCTCGCCATCCTTTACTGGAACTATAATCATGTCTAAATCACCTCCTTTTCATTATAGGGCTGCAAAGATAGGCATAATATTTTAATTTCCAAGACTCTTATTTTGAATTTATCAGATTTTTAAAGGTTTCCATACCCTTGGTAGCCACGTCCTTGATATGCGTGATGCGGCCGTCTCGGACAGGCAAGTCCTTCGGGTCTATAATATATATAGGTGTATCCGATTTCGCATAGCGGTAGAGGCCTGCGGCAGGATAGACCTGAAGCGAAGTCCCCACTATAAGAAGGATGTCCGCCGCCTCCACGGCATCAATAGCCGCACCGATCTTAGGCACGGCCTCCCCGAACCATACGATATGAGGGCGGAGCTGGGCTCCGTTCGGTGCAAGATCGCCCACAGCGACAGCCTCACTTCCTATATCGAACACCGTTTCCTCGGAAAATCCGTCCATCTCGTTGCAGCAGTTCTCCGGACGCACTTTGGTAAGTTCCCCATGAAGATGGATTATCCTTGTACTGCCTGCCCTTTCATGGAGATTATCCACATTCTGGGTCACGACTGTCACATCATACTCTTCTTCCAGGGAGGCGATGGCCAGATGAGCCGGATTAGGATTCACCTGAGGCAGTTGCGCCCTGCGGGCATTATAGAACTCCAGAACGACAGCCTTGTCTTTGTACCATCCTTCAATCGATGCGACATCCTCGACCTTGTGGTTCTCCCACAGACCGTCACTGTCGCGGAACGTGCTTATCCCGCTCTCGGCGCTCACTCCTGCGCCTGTAAGAACTGTTATCTTCTTTCTTGCCATTACTGTATCTCGAAATAGTGTTTGCTGATCCAATATTCAAAAAGAGGATCCAGAATGACCGGTTCGTCCTTGTCGTTGAACGTAAGGATCTCCTTTTTCCTGAGTGCGTCCTTCACCCTGCGCACATTCGCAGACGAATTGAGGCGGTATCTCTCGATGACATCCGAAGCGCTGAACTTGACCACACCGTCCAGAACGGCACGCAACAGACTCAACTGATGGTCTGTAAGATCGTTCACGAGCACTTTGAAACGCGGCTCGTGTACAGCGATCATGGCATTCAGGGCATCGACCAGAATAGCCTCGTTGATGAAGCCCTTGGACATGGAATCACAGATGGCGAACAACTGGTTCATATACCACATCCGGGCCTTGAAAAGCCTGCAAGCCCCCAGGGCGAGGTCACGATCCACCACCTTTCCGCTCGAACGGAAGCCCCTTATCACATGCTCGACGGCATCCCTGTCCTCTATCTGCTGGAGAGGCAGATGATTGACCTGACGGTAGAAGAACTTCTTTTCCGCGAAGATGTATTTCATCGCATTCACCATTGAGCCTGTAAAGACAAAAGCCGCCTTGTTCTCAGTCATGCGGTCTCTTTCCGCAAACGATCTGTTCATGACCTCAAGAAGAGTCTCGTAATCCTCCGTCATCATCACATTGTGGAAGTCCTTTATGACCACATAGAAAGGAACACCCTTTTCCTGAGCGAGCATCTGCGGCAACTGCATCATCCTGTACACGTCATTCTCGTCCGGATCCCAGTTCATGCAGACGATGTCTTCCTTAGACGCGAACATAGCCGCATCAAAGACAAAATGGGTACCGTCAAGGAAACGGCCTATCGCAGAGGCATAGTCGGAAGGAGTGGAATATGCCGCTCTGAGAACTCCTGCACCGAACTTCTTCAGGAAGTCTCGTCTGGTCCTGACATTGAACACATTGACATACGCCACCATGAACGGCTTGCCTGCCGCACGCATATTGAACAGGGTCTGCTGGACAAGAGACATCACCCCGCTCTTGGGAGCCTCATACAGGCACACATGTTCACCTGCATCGAGAAGATTGGCCAGCACTGTACATTCTGCCTTCCTGCCGACGAAATTCTTGCCTGTCACAGGATTGTCATAAACGAAAGGAGCATCCATATCTTTGAATATTGCAGCACAAAAATAACATTAATCCTGATTTTATGGAAGAAATTGCGCAACAAAAATGTTAATGGATGCAAATTGAATTTTTTTATGTAGTTTTGTAAAATGAATAGATTGTTTCGGACACTGTTTAAGGTCATTTTATGGATAGCGGGAATCTGGGCTGTCCTGATCATAACTATCGAACTCGTGATGTCATCGTCGTTCATGACGAAGACCGTTGACCGCATAGCGACAGAATACGTTGAAGGAGAAGTGGAGTTCGGAAAGATCTCTCTGTCGATGTTCAGACATTTTCCAAGCGCCACTGTAACTCTTGAAGACTTCAGCCTTACAGATCAGTCCTGCACAGACACCCTTGCCTCGTTCAGAAAATTTTCCATAAGCGTAAACCCCTGGGCCCTGATAGCAGGAAAGATAAGCATCAAGGACATCCGTCTGATGTGTCCGCGCATCTTCGTTGACATACACGAAGACGGCACTTCCAACTGGGACATCTTCCCAAGCGGGGACAACGACGACACCACATCAGTTTCTCTTCCGAAGATCGAAACCGGAAACATATGCCTGAGAGTGGACAGCATGTTCGTAGCGGGCAGGATCGCCGCAGACACCCTCGCTTTGGGACTTGACAGGCTCCATATCCACGAGCACCACCACCATATGGACATCTCGGCACAGGCCAAGACTCTCATCGCCACCAAGGCTTTCGGAAGAATGAGAGTGCCTGTGGATCTGAGCGGAACTGTCAGTTTTCCGAAAGACACAGTCTTCTCCGTCGGCATCCATGACTTCAAGGCAGATATCGCAGCCGTTCCTGTCACCGCAGATGCTGAACTGAAGTTCCATGAAGGAAGGACTGAGATTGACGGAAGGGTATCTATGACTGAATGCAAGGTCGACGAGATGATAAGGAAATTCATCTGCAACTTCATGCCTGAGGCGGAAAAGATCAAGACAGACGCAATCATCAGCGTAGAAGCATCCTGCAAGGGCGACTACTTCCACAGCACAGGACAGCTTCCTGTCTTCCGCGCAGACATTTACATGCCGAAGGCAACAGTAAGGCATAAGGATATCGGAGAAGACATCTCCCTTGCGCTGGACGTTTCCCTCGCCAACACCAGGAAAGGAGATTTCAACCTCACCGTCAACGAAGCGGCTGTAAGCACTTCAGGACTCAAGCTCGATGCATACGGAGCACTTTTCGATATACTTGCAGACGACCCGTCCCTGAGCATCGACGGCAGCGTCAGCGCCTCTCTCGACAAACTCATGCGATTCGTTCCTGACACTCTGGGCATCACTGCTGAAGGAAGCATCGCCGGTCAGATAAGCGGCAAGGCAAGGCTCTCAGACTTGAGCATCTACACCTTCTCCCGCTCATCCCTTATCGGAGGCATATCAAGCGAAAGCATCATATTCCGGGCCCCGTCCGATACCATAGACATCCGGATCGACGGTCTCAAGGCAGACATAGGACCTGAAGAAATAACCTCAAGAAGAGACACCTCACAGTCGTTCCGCATGATGGGGATCAAAGGGAGCATACAGAATGCAGACATTTCATACAAGGAGTCACTTGCTTTGAAAGGGAGCAGGATCGGATTTTCAGCAAAGAGTTCTTCCGACATGACTGACACGACTGTGGTTGGACGCCTCGGAGGAAGGATAAGCGCGGAAGAACTTTCTGTCACCGATGCCTCCGGCGCGAGCGTCAGTCTGGACGAGACATCGAACGGATTCCAGATGGTTCCGAAGAGAAATAATCCGAAAGTCCCTGTACTGACCCTCACCAGCACCAACAAGAGGATAACCCTGGCTACCGATGTGAACCGCGCCATCCTCACGGACGCTTCTGTCAGAGCAAGCGCATCGCTCAACACCATCGAAAGAAGGCTGCAGCGGAACGCCCGTCTGGACTCTCTTCAGAAAGTCTATCCTGATATTCCTCGCGACTCGCTGATGCGTCACGCAATGAGGAACCGCCAGGCAGGAAAAGTACCGGACTGGCTCAAGGAGGAGGACTTCAAGAAGCAGGACATAGACATCCGCCTCGACCGGAGTATGGCGAAATATTTCCGCGAATGGGATCTGCGCGGAGGCCTCAACGTCCGCACAGGTATCGTGATGACCCCGTACTTCCCTCTCCGGAACATACTCAGAGGATTCGCAATGTCGTTTGACAACAACAGGATAAGCGTCGACAGTCTGAAAGTGATGACAGGCAACTCGAACGTAATGGCCAAGGGCGAACTGACAGGACTCAGAAGGGCGCTGACAGGCAGGAATGCATCCACTGCGGTGATGAACCTGGACCTCGACATCAGCACCGACAAGATGAACGCCAACGAAATCCTCAAGGCCTACAGGATCGGATCGAACTTTGACGCAAGGTCGATGCGTGACGAGATGGCGGACGCTTCCGATGCTGAATTCCTTCAGATGGTCGTCAAAGACACCGCCTCTGACGCGAAAGAGGCAAGGCTCATTGTGATCCCAGGCAACATCAATGCTGACATAAGTCTCAGCGGCAAGGAGATAAGATACTCGGACCTCACGGTATCCGACTTGAATGCAAGCATGAAGATGAAGGAAAGATGCGTGCAGGTCACCAACACCTATGCGGCATCAAACATGGGAGGCGTCAGTTTCGAAGGCTTCTATGCCACCCGCTCGAAGCAGGACATCAGGGCCGGTTTCAATTTCAACTTCAAGGACATCACAGCAGAAAAGGCCATCGGCCTGATGCCGGCCGTCGATACCATCATGCCGCTCCTCAAATCCTTCGCCGGCAACCTCAACTGCGATCTTGCAGCCACCGCCAGTCTTGACACCAACATGAACATCCTCACTCCGTCCATCAACGGAGTCCTGAGAATAAACGGTGACAACCTCACCATCAAGGACAGCGACATGTTCACCTCACTTGCCAAGAAGCTTCATTTCAACAACAAGGCGGCGGGTACCATCAACAGCATGACAGTCGAAGGCGTGATCAAGGACAATGTGCTCGAAGTCTTCCCGTTCATTCTGAAGCTGGACCGATATACTCTCGCTCTCAGCGGAAAGCAGAATCTGGACCTTTC
>CAZYCJ010000077.1:0-9597 GCA_964645495.1 uncultured Muribaculaceae bacterium | reverse complement strand
TTGCACCAAAGAATTACGCGGCAACAACGAGTGTCTCAATCTGACTCGTCCGGACATCATAAAGGCTATCCACAACGAATATATCGCAGCTGGAGCAGACATCATAGAGACCAATACATTCAGCGCCAACAGGATATCTCAGACCGAGTACGGATGCGAAGACATGGCCTTTCAGATGGCTTTGGAGGGGGCAAGAATTGCACGCGAGGCTGCCGATGAGGCTTCGGAACTTGCCGCAAAGGTAGGGCTGGAGAGAAAGGTGTGGGTGGCTGGCAGCATGGGACCGACTTCCAAGTCGCTGTCGCTATCGCCGGATGTATCAGATCCTGCCTTCAGGACTTATTCTTTCGACCGGATGGTGGAGGCATACCGTGAGCAGGCGGAGGCCTTGCTTAGGGGCGGGGTGGACATTCTGCTGTTGGAAACCTGCTTTGATGCACTGAATGTCAAGGCGGCACTGACAGCAATAACTGAAATCAGTCGGAATCTTGTGCTTCCGAAGACCCCCGCCTTCACTTCGCTCCGGCACCCCCTAGCCGAGGGTGGCATGTCTTCTCCAGCATCAAGTATTCCGACTGATATCATTCCAGTCATTGTGTCAGTTTCTGTCGGTGACAGGAGCGGAAGGACACTGACAGGACAGACTCTGGAAGCATTCTACACTTCAGTGAAGCATTATCCGATCCTGTCGTTCGGCCTGAACTGCTCTCTCGGTGCCAGGGAACTTACACCGCTGGTGGAGGAAATAGGAAATTGGTGCGGATGCGGAGTGAGTTGCTACCCTAACGCCGGTCTTCCTAACGAGATGGGAGGATATGACCAGAGTCCTGAGGAGATGGCCAGCCAGATCAAGGCCATGGCGGAAAAAGGTCTTGTGAACATTGTCGGAGGATGTTGCGGCACGACTCCTGACCATATCCGTGCAATCGCCGGAGCAGTCCGCGGCTTCAGCCCTCGCAATCCTTCCGGAATAACTGCCGATATCACAGATGGCACAGACCGGGCAGATCAGGTGCTGACCGTGAGCGGACTGGAGCCAGTGACGATCGATGTGAAGAGGAACAATTTCACGAATGTCGGAGAGAGGACAAATGTGGCCGGTTCGAGAAAATTTGCAAGACTGATCTCCGAAGGTAAATACGATGAGGCGCTTCAGATCGCGGCGAAGCAAATAGAGGACGGTGCATCCATCATCGACATCAATATGGATGATGCCATGCTGGACAGCGCACATGAGATGGAGCGTTTCGTCAGATATATTTCGAATGATCCTGCAGTGGCGAAGGCGGCTCTGATGATAGACTCATCTCATTGGGAGACAATCCTCGCAGGCCTGAAGAATGCTCAAGGAAAGTGCATCGTCAACTCCATAAGTCTGAAGGAGGGAGAGGATGCTTTCATCAGCAAGGCCATGACCATCAAGTCCTTGGGAGCGGCGATGGTAGTGATGGCATTCGATGAGAAGGGTCAGGCGACCACATATGACAGAAAAATCGAGATATGTGAAAGGGCATACAGACTCCTGACGGAAAGGGCCGGTATCGCACCTGAAGATATTATTTTCGATGTCAATATCCTTTCTATAGGAACGGGCATGGAAGAACATGCGAGGTATGCCCTGGATTTCATCGAGGCGGTAAGGTGGATCAAGGCCAATCTTCCGGGGGCTCTGACTTCCGGAGGTGTGTCGAACCTTTCGTTTGCATTCCGAGGGAACAACGCGGTGCGTGAGGCGATGCATTCTGCCTTCCTCTATCATGCGATTGAGGCCGGTCTGGACATGGCCATCGTGAATCCGTCTATGCTTCAGGTCTATGACGACATCGAGCCGGAACTGCTGAAGTGCGTGGAGGATGTAATCTTTGACAGGGACGCCCAGGCTACGGAAAGGCTGATCGAAAAGGCAGGGAAGATGCTGGAGATGGGCGGTCAGGCAGGTCACGGCGGAACTACAAACTGTCATGCCCGACCTGATCGGACATCCGTAGCAGAACGTTTGCAGACGGCTTTGGTCAGAGGCAAGACAGACAATCTGGAGGCAGATATAAAAGAGGCTCTGAGCGAGTTGGGAACTGCAGTAGCGATCATCGAGGGCCCGTTGATGGCAGGTATGGAGACTGTCGGAAGAATGTTCGGTGAAGGAAAGATGTTCCTGCCGCAGGTTGTGAAGTCTGCAAAGGTGATGAAGGATGCGGTGGATCTCCTGGAACCTTATCTTAATATTCAGCAAGTTCAGGAGAGAGTACACGGTGGGGTGCAGAAGAGAAGAGCAAGAGTGGTGATTGCTACGGTCAAGGGAGATGTGCACGACATCGGCAAGAACATCACCGGCATCGTATTGACCTGCAATGGTTTTGATGTGCATGATTTAGGCGTGATGGTGGACAAGGAGACCATCCTTGAGGAGGCTGTGAGGCTTGATGCAGACATCGTTGCGGTGAGCGGTCTGATAACCCCTTCGCTTTACCAGATGGAGGAGTTGTGCCGCGAGATGAACGCGAGAGGCATGGATACTCCCCTTTTCATCGGTGGTGCGACAACATCTGCCCTTCATACGGCAGTGAAACTCGCTCCGTTGTATGATCATGTATTCTATGGTGCTGACG
This sequence comes from uncultured Muribaculaceae bacterium, assembly GCA_964645495.1. Taxonomy (GTDB): domain Bacteria; phylum Bacteroidota; class Bacteroidia; order Bacteroidales; family UBA932; genus Cryptobacteroides. The sequence continues at coordinate 6,991 of CAZYCJ010000077.1, read as the reverse complement.
CTTCTGCAGCAGCGGTGCTTGCGAAGAAGTGCATGATGGACAGGGAGACTTTCGAGGAAGAGCAGCATAGGGAACAGGAGAAGATGAGGGTTATGTACGATAGGCAGGAGGTCCTTCGCTCCGCTCAGGATGACGAAGGGAAGGATCAGGGTTACAAGGTGGCGAAGTTGACCATTGCCATGCCAGAGGACATTCATCTGCGTACATTGACGCTGGAAGAGGTAATGCCATACTTCGACTGGAAGATGTTTTATGCCATATGGGGCGTGAAATATGGAAGCCAGGTACCTGAGGCTATGGAACTTATACAGTTGCGCCAGGATGCCGAGGACGAGCTTGCGATGCAGAATTTCAAGATCAGGCTGTCTGCGAGATTCGTTCCTGCGGCAAAGGACGGTGATGACATGGTATTCGTCGTTGACGGTCAGCAAAGGCGTCTGCCTATGATGCGTCAGGAGAGCGGAAGGATGATGTCGCTTTGCGATTTCCTGCCGGATGTCTCTGACGGGAGCGAAGGAGCGATGGGATTCTTTGCGGTGAGCGTGCAGCAGGGGAAGCATCATGAAGAGGGATGCAGTTGTCCTGCATGTGCGAACAGGTACGAAGATCTTGTGGGAAAGACCGTGAGGATGACTCTGGCCGAGGCTGCGTCGAAGTGGCTTGATGGGGAGATCCTTCGCTCCGCTCAGGATGAGATCAAGGTGATAAAGCCGGCGGCAGGATATGCAAGTTGTCCTGACCATACGCTGAAAGAAGATATTCTGGAACTGCTTGGAGAAAAGGAAGGACTGGGAATCAGGCTGACGGAGAGTTATGCCATGACGCCTGAGTCTAGCATCTGCGGAATGATCTTCATGCATCCGGAGGCGGTGTATCCAGAGATCAGGAAGATCGGCAGGGCTCAATATGAGGATTACGCACGACGGAGAGGGATGTCTGAAGAGACTGCCCGTCGCTTCCTCAGCCATCTGCTGAAATAAGCTACCTGAAGTTGAAAATTGAAATTAATGTGGAAAGATATGAAAGTTTCAGACATATTGGCAGGGAGTACGAAGGCATTCCCTTCACTGGAGATCGTGCCGCCGCTCAGGGGCATGACAAAGAACGAACTTCTGGAAAGCATTGCGCCATTCATGGAGTTCAGTCCTAAATACATCAATGTCACAAGTCACAGGGACGAATACGAATTCAGAGAAGAGGCGGACGGAACATTCAGCCGCCACCTCGTGCGCAACCGCATCAGCGAAACAACGGTCTGCGCGGCAATAATGTCGCGTTACAATATCGAGACTGTACCTCACATCATCTGCGCAGGCACTACCAAGGAGGAAATCGAGAGCAAACTCGACAATCTGGAATTCCAGGGCATCAACAACATAGTGGCGCTCCGTGGAGACTGCGTCTCAGGGGAAAAGCGCTTCTCCCCCACTCCCGGAGGCTACAGGTACGCAAGCGAACTGGTGGAGGGCATAAGGGCCTATCAGGGAAGCGCGTCGTACAGGAGGAATCGGCCAGGAGAGGAGAGGTATTTCTGCATCGGTGTGGGAGGATATCCTGAAAAACACTTCGAAACACCGAACATAGAGACGGACATAGAGAATCTTAAGAAGAAGGTTGATGCAGGAGCGGACTATGTCATCACTCAGATGTTCTTCGACAACAAGGTCTACTATGACTTCGTCGAAAAATGCCGCGCCGCCGGAATCACAGTACCGATCATCCCCGGACTCAAGCCCCTGTCCACCGCCAGACAGACAGGCACTCTCCCCGAATCGTTCTCACTGGACATTCCTCTGGAACTGACAGCAGAAATCGCCAAAGCGAAAGACGACAAGGAAGCAGTATACAGAATCGGAACCGAATGGTGTACAATGCAGTGCAAGGACCTCATTGCCCACGGAGCACCTGCTGTACATTTCTACACTATGGGCAAATCCGACAACATAGTCCGCATCCTTAAGGAATGCTTCTGACATACAAAACACAGAAAACTCCTTCTGAAACAACTTCAGCAGGAGTTTTTGTTAACAAATAACATGATTTTTGATTGCTTGCTAGAATAATTATTAGTAGATTTGCAAGATTGAGAATAAAATATAATCTATAACATAATACTAAACCGATATGCAGAACAAATTGCAGGAATTGACAGACAAACTCTATAATGAGGGACTGTCAAAAGGCAGGCAGGAAGGCGAGGAACTTCTTGCAAAGGCCAAGACGCAGGCTGATGAGATGATCTCCAAGGCCCAGGCTGAAGCAGACAGAATCATCGCCGAGGCTCAGAAACAGGCTGACGAGATCAAGACAAAGACTGCCTCAGACATCAGGATGGCTTCAAACCAGAGTCTTGCTGCTACAAAGAAGGACATCGAGACACTCGTTGTGGGCAAGATGACTGACGAAGCAGTGAAGAAGGCTCTCTCTTCAGCAGATTTCGTGAAGGAACTCATCAAGGCCGTTGCCGAAAAGTTCACCACAGACGGACCGATGGATCTCGCACTCATCCTTCCTGAGAATCTTCAGAAGGATCTTGAGCCGTTCGTGACCAACGAACTCGCAAAGATCCTCAACGCAGGAGTCGAGGCATCGTTCTCCAAGAAGGTCAGCGGAGGATTCCGTATCGGCCCTAAGGACGGAGGATATTTCGTAAGTTTCTCTGAGGATACATTCAACCAGCTCATTTCCGAGTACCTCAGACCTGCTACAAAGAAACTTCTTTTCGGATAGTCTTACATGAACAATTACGTATACATAATCGCAGGCCTGCCTGACTTCACTCCCGACTGGAGACAGGGGCAGAGCAGCCTTGACGAATACCTGAAGCAGGTCAGAGACCTCCTTTCCGCAAAGGACAACGAGGTTCTCGACTTCATCTTCAAGGGATTTGACAAGGATCAGATCGGCCCTGAATTCTATAAGGAGGCATTGTCGCACAGACTTGAGTTCATACGGGACTTCTTCCGTTTCGACCTCAATGTACGCAACCAGAAGGTAAGGTATCTGAATCAGGCCTTGGGAAGGGATCCTGAAAAGGACATCCTCTCCCTCAGAGACCCTGAGACGGAAGAGACCGGCCTTGAACCGGAAGAACCGGAATTCAAGGAGGCAGCAAGACTACAGGCTGTCCTTGAAGGCAACGACATCCTCGCCAGGGAAAGAGGCATCGACGACCTCTATTGGGAAAAGATCGATGGACTCACCCTTTTCGACTACCTGAACTTCGACAAGATACTCGGAGCGATGGTGAAGATGATGATCATCCGCAGATGGCTTATCCTCGACGAGGAGACCGGACGCGCCATGTTCAAGAAACTTGTCGACGAGGTACGTGGCACATTCAAGGGAGTGGAATACAACGAATCAAACAAAAACTAAAATCAATATGAAAACAACAGGAAAGGTTACGGGTATCGTTTCCAACCTTGTGACTGTCGAGGCGAACGGTCCGGTGTCGCAGAACGAGATCTGCTACATCACCGTCGGAGACACGAAACTCATGTCCGAGGTCATCAAGGTAAACGGCAAGAACGCCGCTGTACAGGTGTTCGAGAGCACCCGTGGACTAAAGAACGGCGACACAGTGGAGTTCGAGAACAGGATGCTTGAGGCGACCCTCGGCCCCGGCCTTCTGTCCAACAGTTATGACGGACTCCAGAACGACCTAACTACAATGACCGGCGTATTCCTCAAGAGAGGAGAATACACCGACCCTCTCAACCACGAGAAACTCTGGGACTTCACCCCTCTTGCAAAACCGGGCGACAAGGTGGTCGCAGCAGACTGGCTCGGTGAGGTGAAGGAAGGATGGCTTCCTCACAAGATCATGGTTCCTTTCGCATTCAAGGGCGAATATACCGTGAAGTCAGTGGCGGAAGCAGGACAATACAACATCGACAAGGTGGTCGCAGTCCTCACCGATGCTTCCGGAGAGGATGTGAATGTCACTATGTGGCAGAAATGGCCTGTCAAGGTGGCTGTGAAGGGCTATAAGGACAAGCCAAGACCATCAAGAATCATGGAGACCGGAGTACGCGCGATCGACACGCTCAATCCTATCGCCGAAGGCGGTACCGGTTTCATTCCAGGGCCTTTCGGATGCGGAAAGACCGTGCTCCAGCACGCCATCGCAAAGCAGGGAGACGCTGACGTGATCGTTATGGCAGCCTGCGGAGAGCGTGCAAACGAGGTGGTGGAGATATTCGCCGAGTTCCCTGAACTCATCGACCCGCATACAGGACGCCACCTGATGGAGCGTACAACCATCATCTGTAATACATCGAACATGCCTGTGGCTGCCCGTGAGGCATCGGTATATACTGCGATGACAATCTGTGAGTACTACCGCGCGATGGGTCTCAAGGTCCTTCTCCTCGCCGACTCGACATCACGTTGGGCACAGGCGCTGCGAGAGATGTCCAACCGTATGGAGGAACTTCCGGGTGCAGACGCATTCCCAGTGGACCTCTCGGCCATCATTTCAAACTTCTACGCCCGCGCAGGTATGGTCGTACTCAACAATGGACAGACAGGTGCAGTAACATTTATCGGTACCGTATCCCCTGCCGGCGGTAACCTCAAGGAACCGGTGACAGAGTCTACAAAGAAGGCGGCAAGATGTTTCTACGCCCTCGAGCAGAACCGCGCTGACCAGAAGCGTTATCCGGCAGTGAACCCTATCGACTCATACTCGAAATATCTCGAATACCCTGAGATCCGCGAATACCTCAACACCACCATCATGCCTGGCTGGGTGGAGATGGTGGAGAAGGCCAAGAACATTGTCCGCAAGGGTAAGGAGGCCAACGACCAGATCAACATCCTCGGTGACGACGGCGTGCCTATGAGTTATCATGAGATCTTCTGGAAGTCGGAACTTCTCGACTTCGTCATCCTGCAGCAGGACGCATTCGACGACATCGACGCCCTCTGTCCGCTCGAAAGACAGAAATATATGCTCGAACTCGTCATGGGTATCTGCGAGCGTGACTTCACATTCGAGGACTTCGAGGAGTGCCGCAAATATTTCAAGGAGATCATCAACGCCCTCAGGCAGATGAACTACTCTGTATTCCAGAGCGAAAGATTCTATGAATATCAGGAAAAACTCAATAATCTTCTAAGCAATGGCAAATAAGGCATTTCAGAAAGTATACACACAGTTGGAGGCCATCACAAAGGCCACTGTTGCCCTAAAGGCGTCAGGTGTATCCAACGACGAGCTTGCGCTCGTAGACGGCCGCCTTGCTCAGGTGGTTAAGACTAAAGGCGAACTGGTGACACTCCAGATCTTCTCAGGTACCGAAGGCATCCCTACAGACGCCGAAGTGGTGTTCCTCGGTGGCGCGCCTACACTCAATGTCAGCGACGAACTCGCAGGACGCTTCTTCAACGCCTACGGCGAGCCTATCGACGGCGGCCCTCAGGTGGAAGGAAAGACAGTAGAAATCGGAGGTCCATCAGTGAACCCTTACAAGAGAAAGCAGCCTTCCCAGCTGATCCCTACCGGTATCGCCGGCATCGACCTCAACAACACCCTCGTCTCAGGACAGAAGATTCCTTTCTTCGCTGACCCTGACCAGCCATATAACAACGTGATGGCTCAGGTGGCTCTCCGCGCGGATGTGGACAAGATCATCCTGGGAGGTATGGGTCTTTCGAACGACGACTACCTCTACTTCAAGCAGGAGTTCGAGGCGGCAGGTGCTCTCGACAAGATCATTTCTTTCGTGAACACGACAGAGCAGCCTCCTGTGGAGCGTCTCCTCATTCCGGACATGGCTCTTACAGCAGCAGAGTACTTTGCAGTGGAGAAGAACGAGAAGGTGCTTGTGCTCCTGACCGACATGACCCTCTACGCCGACGCTCTCTCTATCGTGTCTAACCGTATGGATCAGATCCCTTCAAAGGACTCAATGCCGGGATCTCTCTACTCAGACCTTGCAAAGATCTACGAGAAGGCCGTGCAGCTTCCTGACGGAGGTTCTATCACCATCATCGCGGTGACAACCCTCAACGACGGAGACATCACACACGCCATTCCGGACAATACCGGTTACATCACAGAAGGACAGTTGTTCCTCCGTACCGACCCTGATTCAGGAAAGGTCATCATCGACCCGTTCCGTTCACTTTCACGTCTGAAGCAGCTCGTGCAGGGCAAGAAGACCCGCAAGGACCATGGTCAGGTGATGAACGCCTCTGTGCGTCTCTACGCCGATGCCCAGAACGCAAAGACAAAACTCGAGAACGGATTCGACCTCAGCGACTATGACCTCAGATGTCTTGACTATGCGAAGGCCTATGCCACAAGACTCCTCGCCATCGACGTCAACCTCAAGATCGATGAGATGCTCGACACTGCGTGGGAACTCTTCGGCACATACTTCACAAAGGCCGAGACCGGTATCAAGCAGGAACTCATTGACACTTACTGGAAAGGAAAATAATTTATGGCTATAAAATTCCAATATAATAAGACATCTCTGAACAACTTGAACAAGCAGCTCAAGATGCGAAAGAATGCCCTTCCGACACTGAAGAATAAGGAATCGGCACTTCGTCTTGAGGTGAAGAAGGCCAAGGACTATTCGGAGAAACTTATTGAGGATCTTGATGCCGCCCTGAAGAGGTACGACTATCTCGCCGCACTCTGGAACGAGTTCCAGCCTAACCTTATCTCTATTGTCGATGTCGACCTGTATACCGTGAAGGTGGCAGGAGTGAAGACTCCGGCATTGGGAGAGATAAAATATGAGATCCACGAGTTCAACGCATTCAACTGTCCGGCATGGTATGCGGACGGAGTGGCGATACTCAAGGAACTCTCGAGGCTTGGAATCGAATCCGAGGTATATCTTGAGAAAGCGCGTATTCTCGATTTCCAAAGGAAGAAGACCACTCAGAAGGTGAACCTTTATGAGAAGGTGCAGATTCCCGGATATCAGGAGGCTATCAGAAAGATCAAGCGATATATGGAAGACGAGGAGAA
>CAZYCJ010000076.1:0-9616 GCA_964645495.1 uncultured Muribaculaceae bacterium | reverse complement strand
ACTAAATGGACTCAATCAGCGATAAAATATCCGGATGGTTCCTCCAATCTGGCTGTTCGGAGGCTGTTGCAATGCTGCTCCTCCGAGTAGGAGCAATTCTTTTCATCCTCCTCATATCATTCATTATTGATAGGATATGCAGGAAGGCTGTAATACCCGTGATAAGTAGAATTGCAGACAAAACGGAGTTCAGATGGGATGATTATCTTCTCGGAAACGATGTACTAAATGATGCGTGCAGGGTCATCGCCCCTATCATCGTGTATGCCTTACTGCCGATTATGCTTCCGAAAGATTCCTTTCTGGATTTTTCAATGAAGATATGCAGGGTTTACATCGTCGTGATGTGTATGAAGTTCATATGTACCTTCATATCCTCCCTCTATGCAATGTCTAATGAGAATGAGAAGCTGAAGAACCATTCCTTGAAGGGCTTCTATCAGATGCTCAAACTGGTGGTGATATGCATCGGATCGATAATCATCATAAGTACACTGATAGGAAAGAACCCGGGTGCTATATTGACTGGTCTGGGAGCAGGAACTGCCATACTGATGCTGGTATTCCAAGATACCATCAAGGGATTTGTGGCTGGCGTTCAGTTGATAGCGAACGATATGTTGCGTCCCGGAGACTGGATTACAATGCCGAAATATGGGGCAGATGGGGATGTTCTGGAGGTTACATTGACTACGGTCAAGATACAGAACTGGGACAAGACAATAACAACGGTTCCTCCTTATGCTCTAGTCAACGATTCTTTCCAGAATTGGAGAGGAATGTTCGATACCGGCGGACGACGGATAAAAAGATCCATCAATATCGATATGAACTCCGTGCGATTCTGCACAAAGGAGGAACTGGAAAAGTTCAGACAAGAGAGTTGGATGGAAGGATTTGAAGATACAGGGAATGAGGAAGTCAATCTCTGTATCTTCCGCCATTATGTAGAATACTATCTGATGCATCACCCCAAAGTGAATACAGATATGATTCTCACAGTACGGCAATTACAGCCTACAGCACAAGGCATCCCGATTGAACTTTACTTCTTCTCAGCAGATACAGCGTGGCTGAAATATGAACATCTTCAGGCAGAGGTGTTTGATCACCTACTTGCAATGGTGAACACTTTTGGCCTTAAGGTTTTCCAAAGCCCTGCAGGAACAGACATTCGTGAAAGAAGTCAGGCATTCCTTGCTTGTGATATGCGCTTCTGATATGTGGAGATCCTGAAATACTTTTTCCTGATTACAATGATGTGGATGAGCCAGATGGCGAACAAGCCTTCAGAAACTATATGATATATAGTAGAATATGGTTTCTGAAGGTTGATGAATAGACTTGCCATCCAAAGAATCATATCAAGAGAGAAAACGATATCCCAATACTTCTCCTTATCCTCAAATTCCATCACATTATCGACTCTTTCATCAACCTTGACTATCGCAGAAGTCTTTATAAACGGAAAGACACTCTGTACAGTGACCTCATAAATCCCCTGTGGAATATTGATGGTCACTGACGGAGTACGCATCAGCCCCAGTAATTGCCCTCCGATCAGAATCTTATGAGGCAGCATTGGAGTAAATTTCCGTTTCTTCTGTATGATTGTCAGTCTTGCCATATCATCTGCAAATTTAGGCAATTTATTCTGTTATCCCGATGTTGTACGAACCCCTTCCGGGGAGCCTCAGCGAAAGCTGACGTTCCGTTGATTCGGTAGATTGCAAAAAAATACTGATATTGTGAAATCAAAATAGCGCAAAATTTCATTCACAATATCAGTAAAAATATCAGCATGAGACAGTTGAGTTTTAAACGCCTGAAAGCCTGTTCAATGGCTCCGATACCACTGAAGCACGTTGCCAATCGAATGGTTCTTTCGGGATGAGTGAATTGCTTATATCTCCAATCTTCGCAAGTACCTTCAAATATACCCGGATCTTCAAGAACAGTTATAGTTCCTTCTTGCTCTTGCACATAAGTCTTTGATGTCGTGTCTTTCTTCATCATTATTTCTGTTCTTAATCGCTAATAAATATTCAGCGACCGGCAAAATTACAAAATTATTTACACATTAAAATTTAATATTGCCCTTTTTGACAATGTTATGCAAAGATAGCCTCTGCTTGTGCCAAATTGCTTCCCAACCTCCTGAATTCAGATGCCGTCAAAAAACGAACACATGGCACATATTTATGCAACATCTAAAAGAGAGCCAGAATCAGTTCCGATATTATAAATTTTTAGTCGGTAGTCCCATTATGACGAAACCGTTTCAACTTCAACTTTTCCACAGTCTGTGCCTGAGAGGTGGATACAGAAACAACGATTAGCAATATAAAAAATATTGCCGTTAAGAAATGTCTCATAATTGTCTGCATCTATTTCGCTGAACTCATGTACAGGATCAGCTCACTTTTTCTTGCTTCGCTGACAGGAAGTCTGACCCCTTCGTGCAGTATAACTGTATTTCTGTCAAATGATATCAAGTAGTTCATATTGGCAATATATGATCTGTGGATCTGAATAAAGTTGTCAGGCAGTTGGTCGGCTATCTGCTTGAATGTCATAAGAGTCAGAAACGAATCTCCTGTCTTGAGATGAATTTTCAGATACTCGCTCTGTCCTTCGATGTACAGAATATTGTCACATTCTACTCTCAGAAATTTGTATTCACTCTTCAGGTAGAGGACATTCCTATCTTCTTTGGAATCTATCTCAGGGATGCTTCCGCGGAGCAGTTGCCAATGTCTGTATATCTTTTCAGCAGTCCGTTGGAAATCGTTGATGCCATACGGCTTAAGGAGATAATCCAGTGCATTGACCTTGTAACTCTCGACGGCATATTCCGGATAGGCTGTAACAAACACAACCATAGGAGGGTTCTCCAAAGCACGTATGAACTCCAGACCGTTTACATCCGGCATATTGATGTCAATGAAGATCAGATTGATTTCGCCCGACTCCAATGCACGCCTGGCCATCTCGACATTGTGGCAAGCAGCTACCAGTTCAAGATATGGAAATTTCAAGATATTTCTTTTCAATTTGTTCAGTGCCAATGGCTCGTCATCGACAATTATGCATCTTATGTTCATATTCCCGGAATTATAAGTGTCACTGAGTAGCGTTGATCTCCTTCATGTATCCTTAGTGAATAATCGTTCCCATAAAGCAGTGCAAGACGTCTACTTACATTTGTCAGTCCCACACCTCCGTCTTTCTTGGATCCGTCAGGTTTCTCCGGGACAGTATTGTCGCAACAGAATATCACTTTCCCATTCATCTCATACAGTTTTATATTTATCTCTGTATTTTTCAGATAACTCACACCGTGCTTGAATGCATTCTCTATGAATGAAATGAAAAGCAGAGGAGGAACGCGAAGGTTCATCGATGTCTCATCCGGCAGTTCAAGGCTGACCTTCACTATATCTTCGAGGTATCTCATCTTCATCAGACCCACATAACTTGATATGAATCTGGACTCCGATGCCAGATCTGTCGTTCCATTCTCACTTTCATAAAGGACATATCTCATCAGTTGTGACAGTTCGAGAATCATATCCTGCGCCTTGACCACATCTTCGTCTGCCATTTCATGAATGTTGTTCAGTACATTCATAAAGAAATGAGGACTTATCTGCTGTTTCAGGTACTTAAGTTCTTCCTGGAGCTTGAATTTCTCCAATTCCTTCCTGTCGTCCTGTTCTCTCCTGTAACTGAAAGAGAGTGATATCGCGACATTGACTCCAATGGTAAGAAGAGCGAGCACGATGCGGAACAGCAGAGGAAGCGAGATCATAAAATGAGGCTTCCTATCCGGAATGGGTTGTTTCGGAGGTTTCTGAAACAGCATAGGCGGATGGCTGTCGGGATCGTCAAAACGAGGTGGCGGAATGGAATGCTGTTCCTTGCGATGGTCGGGCCTTCCATCGTCTATAGTGTAGGACAATACCCCGTATGCCAGCAGGGCCGCACATACCGAAATGGCATAATACCATATTCTCCCTTTCTTGAGCAGATTCGGCATCAGGAGATGATTGTGCAGAATGAAAATGATCACAAGAGGAATCATGCCCTTCCACCATCTGATGACCGGATGCCAATCAAATGCAGAATTGTTGATATATTCCCTGAATTCAAAAATAATCGGAAACAGAACTGCAACCGTCCATATAGTGATATACAGCATACGTTCGTTACGCATGCCGTCACCACTCGCTCCTTTCATTTCAGTTTCTGATTTCATTTGTGGAAGAATCCGGTTGGGTCAGGATGAAGTCTGCGCCAGATCGAATATTGTTCCGACGACAATATTTTCTTGAATTTCTCCTCCCTCCCATCAATATACTCATCACTGTCTATATCCTTACCGCCAACGGTGACCTTCTGAGGTCCGCCATCAGGGAACCCGTCTTTCGGACGCATTCCGCCCCCGTTCATTCCTCCGGCAGGTGGGCCTCCTGCCCCAGGTCCTCCCATTCTCGAACCGTCAAAGGATCCACCCCCTTGAGGAGGACGTCCTCCCGAACCTGCAGGAGGAGGTCCCATCGGTCCACCATTTCCCATTGCAGAGTCTTTTGCATTCTCCTCTTTGAGAAATATCTTGTATATCTTCTTGTATTGCTTGTCATTCAGGCTGACCGCCTTGTGCATTTCGTCCGTGCGGCTCTTTGCTCTGTCTTCAGGTGTCATCTTAACTCTACGTTCCAGTCTGCCTTCTTCGAAAGACTTAGATGCGTTCGGATGTTCACTTTGTGCCGATATGACGACAGAAGGTATGACCATCAGAACTGCAATAAAAAGAAATAATCTGATGCTTTTTTTCATAATACACATTGTTTATTTGATTGTACTTCATTTCAAAACGAAAACTTATACCCTACGCCGATGGAGAGCCGATATCCCGTCTGCCAGATGATGGGGCTTTTAAGGGTTGTTCCCTTACTGCTGCCTTCTTTGCGTGCATCTATTTCCTTGTCGCGAAGGTAATCAAAAATGCCGTAGAAGTCCAGAGAATGCCGGGAATTAAGTTTCCACTCCACTCCGGCGGCTCCTCTGAGTCGATTGAAATAGACATCACTGTGTCCGATAAACACAGACTCTTCATATAGAGAACTCATTCCATCATCACTCCATCTTGCTCCATTCAGGAGAAGTCTGGGTTCGAAACAGGCATATGGTTCAAACGGTGCAGACCTGAATCTGTATGACACTTTGAAACGGCTTCGGAGCACCCAGGAGGTCTGCGGCTGCTGGTAATTGTTCAGTTCTCTGGTTTTGTATGTACCCTGTATCCTTTCCCTCATGGACAACCGCCATTGTCCGACCTTGACTGATCCTGTAATATCAGCGGAAATACGGTGCCGCCAGTCATACCAGTATCTGGACTGTTCCATACCGTTTTCCAACTCTGTTGTTTCACTCTTATAGACGGCAATTGCGGTATATGACAAAGCGACCTTCAGATGACTGTCAATTTTATAGGAAGCCCCTAGTTCTGTATATGACCTGTCCATTATGTCCCTACCGCCAAGCCGTAGTTCCTCTGAAGCATAGATATGCAGTCCGCGCATCACCTTGTAGTCCGCCTCGGCGGAAACCCTCGTACTGAATGAATCAGAATCATCCCCGTCTGCCGCCATTGTCAGCGGAAACAGGAAAGAAACAGTAACGAACGTGACAAAATATTTCAGATATCTAACCTGCATAATCCTTTTCTTTTTTCAACTGATCTACGGAACCAGTCTCTCCACCGGACAGTTCGTACGTCACCTTTATAAATGCTGAGTCACGGAGGAAATCGACTGAACCTATTTCTACATTCCTTATTCTGACTCCGATACGTTTTTCAAGATCAGCGATAAGTTCTTGCCTACGCTCGGGTACGATTAGTTCGATTCTGTCATAGGTCACAAGTTTTGTGGAGCGGTGTGAAATAAGTCTTCCGGATTCCAGTATCCATGTGAGCAGTAGAATCAGACAGTTTGCAAGAACAAGTTCTGCATAGGAGATGTTCAGGGCGAGTCCGTTGACAATGGAAATGGCGATCAGAACGAAGAGATATGTCATTTCTCTTACTGGTATTGTCTCCGTCCTATAGCGTATCATCCCGAATATGGCGAACAGACCAAGGGCGAATCCGATCTGGAGTTTTATATTCTCAAGAACGAAAAGCAGGATGAACATTGCCGACGAGAACATCATGAATGTGAAATAATAATCCTTGCGTCCGGATTTTCTGTAGTATAGCAGATGAACCAATATCCATGACATCAGCAGATTGAATGCAAAATGCAGGCACAGATGCAGCAGGCTCTGCGCATTGAAGATAGGAACGCCAAGAAATGAGACTGTATCTGCAATCTCGTATCCGAATTCCGCTGCGATTGATGGGTCGAATTCTCCGAACCCCGCTGAGAGTGTGTCAGCTGCTTCCGTCGACATATTCATAGCCAAAGACGGATCCGTCTGTAATATCGTCATAATAGTTTTCTGTTAATTATCTTTTCAATATGTCTTATCTTCTCCTTGAATCTTCCGATACGGGCTTGTGGGTCTGTCAAGGACACAGCCACGCAATACTTGCTTATTCTGTATGGAAACACCCTGTGTTTAAGCAATATGCCACGGAATGCAGAACACCTGGTACCGTCCTGCTTCAGTTCGATAATGACGAGTGGACCAAGATCCGCCTTTTCTCCACTTCTGAAATTTTCAAAGCAAAGATTCATGTCAATTGTTATGCGCTCTGACATTCCCATGTCGACAAGAGTGAGCCGTTCAAAGTTGGTCGTGACCTCGGGGCTGAGATCTCCTGCCTTCCAGACAGTCCTGCTCTCAAGGAAATCAGATGCGCCGGGTGCTTTCACAAAGTCCTGGATATATTCTGATGGAATGGAGAGCCTCTTCTTCTTTGTCCTCCCATGATTGTTCTTTCTCTTGATCTCAAGAAACGTATCACCAGAAGATAAGTATGTCCGGACTCTTACCTTGTGCCTGACGAGTTTACGGTTCCTGTGAGCGGTAAACATACTCAAATCAGGTGAGTCGTAGTAGAGAGACATATACGCCATAAGCCTTTCTCCATTTATCGAACAGACCCTGTATCCGGCATCTTCCGCGTCCTTGAGAATGGATGAAAGTATATCGGCAGATGTCAGGAACTTAGTGTCGGTCCTGTTCATAAGGGATACTTCAGCCATCTCTTCAAGAGATATGGGCCGCATCACAGCCAACGCAGGGAAATCTTTCTCCTCAAACCTTGTCATTCACTTATTACATATTCGAACACCTTGATGGAAATCAGTCTGCCGTTAGGTGCATAGTTGTACTGCTTCTTTCTTGTGCCGTCTGTATTGTATTCATACTTCTTTATCGTCTTGGGCTTGTCGCGGTCATCATATTCTACTTCCCTGCATACTCTGCCGTCTTCACCATATTCATATGTCTCGCGCCATTTCTGTCCGTAAGAGGCGTATTCAATCTGCTCCACCTTCCTTCCTTCCGAATCGTATGTGGTCACACGGTCAAGCCATCTTGTCTTGGACTTGGCATCAGTATTCCACTCCTTTACAGTGAGATTGCACCTGCCGGCCCGCTTTGCAAGTGTCGCAGCGTCGAGTTCCTGAGCATCGCATACCGAGCACGGCAATAGAATCAATAATGATAGGATAATAAATATATGCTTTTTCATGTTTCTGTCATTTCTTCGTTGCCGTCAATGTTCCGGATGAGGTACCACCACTGATCCGGGCATTTGTCACAAGACCACATAAGTCGTCGCCTCCACTTATGGTCGCACCTGACAGCAGAGTGTAGGTTGAGCCTTTGGCAAAGGCCGGAGAGGATACGAACAGGTTTGAACCGTTAACCGGGGAGGTGAATGCCAGAACAGGTTCGGAGTCAGCACCTGTGATGGCATATAAGGTACCGGATGAAATTGACCCTGACGAGGAACTGCCGCCGCCCGGTCTTCCTCCGCCGAAACCGCCGCCGAAGCCTCCGCCCATTCCTGAACTTCCTTGAACACAGTAACATTGGCTTCCCGCGCTTGGAGTGCTGTTTCCTGCTCCGATTCCGAGTACAGTGCCTCCATTCATGGTAATGTATGCTCTTCCTTCCTCATTGACATCAATGGCACATTCTGCTCCGCTTGAAGGGCCGACAGCATAGATCACCCCGTCGTTGAAGGTCATGTTCCCATTCGAATCAAGTCCGTCATTCGAGGTTGATTGTGAATATACATAACCTCCGTTGAAGATGAGTTCTCCGGCAGAATTTATTGCATCATCGTATGCATAAACCAGCACCCTGCCACCATTGACTTCTATATATGACTTGCTTTCGATTCCCTCATGAGATGCCACACGCACCATTAGGTCTCCTCCGTTGATGAAGAGTTTTCCCTCTACTCTGATTCCCTTCGGGCGGGCCGTATTGTCTGACGAAGTGCCGCCTCCCCACATTCCTCCTCCGGAAGAGCCGTAGTCAGCACCGGTAGTTATAACCTTGACTGTTCCACCATTGAAATAGGCATTCATGTCCGCCTTGATGCCTTTGCCGCCCTGTCCTGTACTCTTGCAGAAAAGTTCGCCTCTTGTCATCACGAATATACTGTCTGACTTGACGCAGCAGGATGACGAGTAATCGCTTTTATCCACACCTCCGGTCGTCATAAGTGTGGTTCGTCCACCGTTGATTCTGATATATCCGTCACTGCTCAGACACTTGCCGCCGACAGCGGTCGCTTCCACATTGAGGACACCGCCGTTTATCTGTATCCAGTCATTAGCCTTAAGGCCGTTTGTTCCTGATGAGGTTACATTGATGACCGGCCCGTTCCTGAAGAACAGATAATCGTCTGAAACAATGCCATTCTTATACTTTCCTGTCACATTCAATGTTCCGGTTCCGCTGAAACACAACTGACCTTCAGAAAAGAATGTGCCCTTTCTGTCCTCATCAGACGATGTGGAGTATGTTGCCCCGTCCATAAGTGTGCTTGTCCCGCTAAGAACGACGTATGCCCTTTTACCTGACTGGATGTTTATAGCCGGGCCGTCAGTATTTGAGAGGATAAGGTCTTCAATATCAAGTCTGAACTTGTAGTCGGAATAAATGGAAATCATTCCATCGGTACCGTTGCCTTTGAGGCGATAGCAAACGCCCTTTTCAATTGATTTTATTGTGACATCACCGCCGTTGCAGGTTACAGTAACCTTGTCTGTGGCCCCGGAAACTGTTGCTGTAGAGCCTGACCACACTATCTCCACCGTGCTCAGCACATTATAGTTTTCCACATAATCTTCGTATGCCGCATCACTTTCATCAGTCGGAATGCTCTCATCCTCAGATAGGGGAGAGTCGTTGAAGGATATGTCAAATGATTTCAGTTCTGACAGCGAACCGGTTGTGGAATTCACTTCAGATGTGCCATGATTGTTGTCGTTCTGCTCCTCCTCATCATCATAATCTAATTCGGATCTTGAAGTATCGTCATCAAGATATGGCGTATCGCCCATCTTTATGAACTCTCCGGTGCAGGAACTGCATATCAGCATCAGAGTACCAATTAAACTAATGATCAAATTCGAATTACTTTTTT
>CAZYCJ010000075.1:0-9991 GCA_964645495.1 uncultured Muribaculaceae bacterium | reverse complement strand
CGCCCACCATAGCATCTTCCCGACCATCCATAAGAGCCACATCTATGGGATATACCTTCTCATCGCGTACTCTTAACTTGCTCTTGGTAGAATACTTCTGGAGTCCTGCCAACAGATACGCTTCTTTTAGATAGCCGATATAATTATCCACTGTATGATGAGATTTGAAAGCGAAAAGCCTAGCCAAATCCTTCTCAACAACAACTGCTGGAGATATATTCAGCAAGTGATTAGCCAACTGCTCAAATGCCCGTATATATTTTATCTTATGTCGCTGCTCGATATCGCGCTTGAGTATGTTATCGACAAGATTGCTCACATATCCTTTCTTATTCTTCTTGTGTAGGAGTTCCGGAAAACCTCCCTGTCGCAGATATTCATCAAAAGCACTCCTTCTGAATGCCTCAGCCTTAGTTGTTGGCGATGTCATATCTATCTCCTTGCACTTGCAATAATCAGCAAAAGAGAAAGGGAACAACTCTATCTTGTCATGTCGTCCGGTCAAATGGGTCGCAAGTTCACCGCTTAACAGTTTTGCATTGGAGCCTGTAAGGATGACTCTCATTCCCTGTCTGAGAATTCTGTTCACAAACAGATGCCATCCATCGACATTCTGAATCTCATCCAAGAACAGCAGCTTGAAGTCACCATACATTTTATATAGGACTTCAAGCACGGTATTGAGGTCTTTGGAAGTCATCTCCTCGAATCGTTCATCATCGAGGTTGGCATAGGCAAACAACTCACCATTCTCCTTCAATACATTATAGCACAATGTTGATTTACCGCATCTTCTGACACCGATTACCACTTGCGCCATATCACTGTCCAGCTCCACCAACTGTTCCTCCGGACGGGAGCATAATGCCTTCGAAGACAGATTAACAAGTTCCAATTGCTGCTCTGCAAGCACCTGTTCTATGATTCTCTTATCTAACATAAGCCTTTATATTTGCCTCAAAAGTAATAACTTTTCCCAACAAACTGCCATATTTCGGATAAAAAATTACTTTCAACTGCCATATTTCGGACAGAAGCCACCCATCCAACTGCCATATTTCGGATAAAAACACGATTCAGACTGCCATATTTCGGATGGTTTTAAGACCATTATTGCCCTATTTTACAAAAGTTTGTGGAAATGAAAAAAGTCTGTATATTTGCAACATGATAAAGGATTAGCCGAATGGCTATATTTGGAAAACGAATTAGGTATTCAGCCCCTACTGAATGCCTTTTTCTTTTTAATACGAGAAACTAAAGCCGAGGGATGTACTCTCAGTAACCCAAGTTCGTTTCCATTTTCCAAATATTAAACGGATAATGTTATCCAAATAATCCTTTATCAACATGAAATGCAAACTTGCTGTTATGGTGAGATTTCAGATTGAAGTTGCCACCACCAAGATTGTCAAAATCAAGTCACATAAGCGAGTTGTCAATGGCAGGGGATGCTAAGTAATTGTGCTCGAATCTTAACCGCTTCTTAGCGGTGCGCTACTTCCCCCCGGTGTTCATAACAGAGACAATGTCACAACAGCATTGTCTCTGTCTCTTTCAGGATGACTACACCTCCCCGACCACATTATCAGGATACATATCCTTCAAGGTAAGAAGTTCCTTCCTATACCGTTTAGGACAGCGGAATCAGAAGATTGTCATTCTGTTTCCGAAGCGATTTTGGGATATTTTTGGGGATACTAAAATTAAAAAGAAGCTCACAGATACCTGTAAGCCTCTTTTCTGCGGAGAGAGAGGGATTCGAACCCCCGGACCCGTTAAGATCAACGGTTTTCAAGACCGCCGCATTCGACCACTCTGCCATCTCTCCAATATGTTTCCCTTTCAGAAGGGAATGCAAAGGTACGAATAATTTCGAAACCTGCAAATTATTTTTCAACTTTTTTCTTCTTCCTTTGAAAAGAACTTGTATTGGAAGAAGAGAAGATAGAGCGCACCGCAGGTGACACAACTGTCAGCGAAGTTGAAGACAGCGCCGAAGAAGGTCTGCGGATGATCCATCCACGGAAGTTGATAATCAAACAACGGGAAGTAGAACATGTCCACCACCTGTCCGAACATGAAGGCGAAAGGAGCACCCGGCATGACGGTTTCCGGCCATATGAGACCGTAGAAGAAACAGTCGACGATGTTGCCCATGGCTCCGGCCGTGATCATGGTGAGACCCACAAGAACTCCCGTCGGAACATCGTCCCGCCTGGCCAGTTTCGAGATCCACCAGAAAAGACCGCCGAAGAGCACGATGCGGAAGACAGAAAGCAGAACCTTGCCCCAGACACCGCCGAAGGCCATACCGAAGGCCATGCCCTTGTTGAGGACAAAATGCAGCTTGAACCAGTCCCCCAGAACATCTATGGTCTCCCCGAGCGACATGTTTGTCTTGACCAGAATCTTGATGACCTGGTCAACGACAACTAAAAGAGCACCTAAGATGAAGAGTCTTGTACCTTTAGAAATCTTCATAAGTACTACTTGTTCTTGTTCATCATCTCCTTAGCCTCGACGGTAAGGGTAGCATGAGGGACAAGACGGAGCCTCTCCTTAGGGATGAGTTTTCCTGTCACACGGCACACGCCGTAAGTCTTGTTCTCTATACGGATGAGCGCTGCCTCAAGGTTCTGGATGAACTTGTACTGGCGCTGCGCAAGGGCACCTGCCTCTTCCTTTGAAAGGGCTGTAGCACCTTCTTCCATCACCTTGAAAGTAGGTGATGTATCCTCAATATCGTTGCTTGAGTCATGTGTCACGATATCACGGAGAGTCTTGTACTCTTTCTTTGCCTTTTCAAGCATTTCGAGAATGATGGCCTTGAACTCCTGGAGTTCCTCATCACTGTAGCGCGCCTTAAACTCAGGTACATTCTTCATTTCTTCTGCCATAATCGTATTTGTTTTTTGTAGTTAATAGTTAGCATTTTGCCACGGAGATGCGGATGGCTCCGTCGTTCCACTCCACTTCAGGAGCGTCGCCCGCCTCGGCAAGAGCACCGGCCTTCACAGAGAGGGCCAGAGTCTGAGCCGCCACATAATCCGCAAAATCAGCAAGCGAAGCCGCAATCTCCTCACCGTCAGTACCATCGGCATAGATGCATACGGAGATCTTGTCAGTCACATCAAAACCGCTGCTCTTGCGGAGGTTCTGGATCCTGTTGATCAGTTCTCGGGCAGTTCCCTCACGCCTGAGCGCTTCAGTCACGGTCACATCCAGAGCGATGGTCATTGCTCCTTCTGTAGCCACAAGCCAGCCCGGCATATCCTCAGAAGAGATCTCATAATCTCCCTTGTTGAGGGTCACGTCTCCGGACGGGAGGTTCAAAACATATCCTGTGCCAGAAGCCTCAGATGTCTGGATTTCCGAGATGACTTCCTGCGGGAGCGTTCCGAACGCAGCAGCGATCTCCTTCATCTGCTTTCCGTAGATCTTTCCGAGAGTCTTGAAGTTAGGCTTGATCTTCTTTGTGATGAGACCGGTGGTATCAGATATGAACTCCGCCTCCTTGACATTGACCTCGCCGAGGATGAGTTCCTTCACAGCCTCCAGCTGCTCCTTCACACGTGCGTCAAGCACAGGGATAATGATCTTCGAGAGCGGTTTGCGCACATTGATCTCAGCCTTGCGGCGAAGCGCAAGCACCATCGAAGTCGCTCTCTGAGCAAGTGCCATACGTTCCTCGAGTCCCTTGTCCACGACAGTCTCGTCATATGCCGGCATGGCCACATAGTGAACAGACTCGGACTCCCCTTCTACGAGGTCAAGGTAGAGACGGTCCATGAAGAACGGAGCAATAGGCGCAGCGAGTTTAGCAACAGCCACAAGCACCTGGTACAGAGTCTGATATGCTGAAAGTTTATCAGTATCCATAGTTCCTCCCCAGAATCTCTTTCTGCCGAGACGGACATACCAGTTGCTGACATGATCGCAGACGAAATCCTGGATCATACGGCCCGCCGAAGTGATATCATAGTCCTCATATGCCGCAACGACATCCTTCACGAGAGTATTGAGAAGCGAGATGATCCATCTGTCTATCTCCGGACGGTCGTTCATCGGCACCGCCTCTGACTTAGGATCGAATCCGTCGATATTCGCGTAAAGCGCGAAGAACGAATATGTATTATAAAGTGTTCCGAAGAATTTACGTCTTACCTCGTCAACGCCTGTAACGTCGAAACGGAGATTGTCCCATGGCTGGGCATTTGTGAGCATGTACCATCTGAGGGCATCGGCACCATAAGTATCAAGAGCCCAGAACGGATCCACGGCGTTTCCGAGACGCTTGCTCATCTTGTTTCCGTCCTTGTCGAGGACGAGACCGTTCGAGATCACCCTCTTGAAGGCGCACTTGTCGCTGACCATCGTATTGATAGCGTGGAGGGTATAGAACCATCCGCGGGTCTGGTCGACACCTTCGGCGATGAAATCGGCTGTGATGCCGAATCTCTCCGAATCCAGATTGCGGAGGCCTTCCTGGGCATACGGCATCGCACCGGAATCGAACCATACGTCAATGAGGTCGAGTTCGCGCACCATCTTCTTTCCGCTATCGGAAACAAGGAAGATGTGGTCCACATACGGACGGTGTATATCGATCTTGTCGTAATTTTCCTTTGACATGTCGGCAGGATCGAAGCCCTTTGCCGCAAACGGGTTCTCGGCCATGACACCGGCAGCGACAGCCTTGTCGATCTCGGCGTAAAGTTCAGCCACCGATCCGATGCACTTCGCTTCCTTGCCGTCCTCCGTCTGCCAGATCGGGAGCGGCGTGCCCCAATAACGGCTTCTGCTGAGGTTCCAGTCCTGGATGTTCTCAAGCCATTTTCCGAAACGTCCTGTACCTGTCGACTCCGGCTTCCATGTGATGGTGTCGTTGAGTTCCATCATCCTCTCGCGCACCGCAGTGGTCCTGATGAACCACGAGTTCAGCGGATAATAGAGGATAGGCTTGTCCGTACGCCAGCAGTGAGGATAGTTGTGGGTATGTTTCTCGATCTTGAACGCCTTGTTCTGCTGCTTGAGCATCACGCAGATATCCACATCGAGGGTAGGAGCATCCTCTGGGAGTTCAGGGTCGTATGCATTCTTCACATAACGGCCTGCCCACTCGGCATACTCAGGAGCCATGTTCGCCTCGGCATATGCAGGATCGAGATCCTCGATACGGAAGAATCGTCCGCGGAGGTCCACCTGAGCCTGAAGGTCGCCGTTTCGGTCCACCACCTGAAGGCCCGGAACGCCTGCGAGTCTTGCCACCTTGGCGTCGTCGGCACCGAAAGTCGGGGCGATATGCACGATACCGGTACCGTCCTCAGTGGTCACATAGTCGCCGGGAATCACCCTGAACGCCCCTTCGCCAGGATTGAACCACGGAATGAGCTGCTCGTAGCGGATGCCCACGAGGTCAGTGCCCTTGAGAGTGCCCTCAAGCACTGTGAACTCCTGCTTCTTAGGATTGAAATGCGCATTCACAAGGGCCTGAGCCACGACATAGAGAGCCTTCTCTCCGGTATATGGATTTGATGAAACCACTCTTACATAGTCGATGTCCGGGCCCACGCAGAGGGCAGTATTTGAAGGAAGAGTCCAAGGAGTGGTCGTCCACGCAAGGATATATGCAGGAACGCCCTCACTGAAGAGGAACTCCGACTTCTCGTCACGGATGACTGCAAACTGAGCCACCGCTGTGGTATCCTTCACGTCGCGATAGCAGCCGGGCTGATTGAGTTCATGCGTACTCAGACCTGTACCTGCCGCAGGGGAATATGGCTGGATGGACTTTCCCTTATAGAGAAGCCCCTTGTCATAAATCTTCTTGAGAAGATACCAGAGAGTCTCGATGTAGCGGTTGTCATAGGTGATGTACGGGTCGTTCATGTCCACCCAGTAGCCCACACGCTCTGTCATGTTCACCCACTCAGCGGTGTACTTCATCACCTCCTTGCGGCAGGCGTCGTTGTACTCCTCTACAGATATCTTTGTGCCGATATCCTCCTTGGTGATGCCGAGCATCTTCTCCACACCAAGTTCCACAGGAAGGCCGTGAGTATCCCATCCTGCCTTTCTGTTCACCTTGTATCCGCTCTGAGTCTTATAACGGCAGATCGCGTCCTTGATCGAACGGGCCATCACATGGTGGATGCCCGGCATACCGTTGGCAGACGGCGGCCCCTCGAAGAAAATGAACTCCGGGGCGCCTTCCCTCAATTCAAGCGACTTTTCGAACGCATGGTTCTTCTTCCATCTGTCCAGCACCTCATTGCCTGCCGCAACAAGATCAAGACCCTTATACTCTCTGAATTTCATACTATGTTTTGAAAATATTTATCTATTTTTGCAGCCGGATTCCACCGGCTGGAATTTTTCAATCTGCAAATATACAATTTTTAAAGGAATATGAACGTTTTGGATATCATTCTTTTGATATGCTTCATCCCGGCAGTGGTGCAGGGACTCAGGAAAGGGTTTGTCGCTCAAGCGATTTCCATCATATCAATCATAGTCGGTGTGTGGGCATCGGCAAGATTCGCCAACATCGTGAGCGCATGGATCGGTCAGTACATCACAGCGTCCGAGCAAGTGCTCACGGTCGTAGCCTTCGCCCTCATCCTCATCATCGTATTCCTCATCCTCGGCATCCTCGGCAAAGCCCTCGAAGGCGTATTCCGTCTGGTCATGCTCGGATGGCTCAACAAACTCCTCGGGGTATTTTTCGCCCTCCTGAAGACCGGCCTCATCGTGGGGCTCGCCATAATGGCCTTCGACTCCCTCAACGCCACCTTCCACTTCGTGAAGGAACCGGTAATGGCGGAATCGGTACTCTACCCGCCTCTGAAGAAGATCGCCTACGAGGTCTTCCCATATCTCAAGGACATACTCACACTGACTAAATAAAATGGAAAGACTCATACTCATCGAAACATCGACGGCACTCTGCTCCGTCGCCCTTGCCGAAGACGGCGTCATCACATCATACAGGGAAAGTTCAGCCCCCAAGGCCCATGCGTCCCTGACCGCGGTCTTCATCCAGGAAATGCTGTCGGAGCGCGGACTGACCATCTCCGACTGCGATGCCGTATGCGTCAGCAAAGGTCCCGGCTCATACACCGGCCTCCGTGTGGGCGTATCCACGGCCAAGGGTCTGTGCTTCGGTGCAGGGCTTCCCCTGATAGCCGTCGGCACCCTCGACACCCTTGTGGCACAGGCATCATGCTCAACGTCCGCCTCATACTCTGCATCTGAACAGAATGAAGAACCTGCCACATACCGCCACATCGTACCGATGATCGACGCACGTCGCATGGAGGTCTACACTGCCGTGTGGGAGAACGGCCGGCAGACCACCGAGACAACCCCGATGATCATCGACGAAAACAGTTTCTCCGACATCCTGTCCGAGGGACCGGTACTCTTCATCGGAGACGGAGCCGGCAAATGTGCCGATGTGATCAAACACCCCAACGCCCACTTCTGCCAATGCCATCCGAAGGCATCCGCCATGCTCTCCCCTGCCATAGCCGCATACAAAGAAAAACGATTCGAAGACGTTGCCTACTTCGAACCGTTCTATCTGAAAGAGTTTGTCGCCACCGTCAGCAAGAAGAAGATGTGGTAGTTCTGGCCGAATCCATAATGTCCAACCACACACACGAATGCATCCTTGATGTACTTGAACAGATAATCCATCACCCTGTATATGTTTTCCCTAAACTATAAGACATATGACAATAGGATATCTCCGAGTAAGCACCTGTAAGCAACATATTGAAAATCAGCAGGATGAAATCAGACGATATGCAGACAAGAACGGCCTGCATATAGACCAGTGGGTCATGGAAACAGCAAGTGGGAAAAAGTCCCATACGGGCCGACGGCTCGGCCGGACCATCACCAAAATGAAGAAAGGCGACACGCTCATCGTCTCTGAAGTATCACGGCTGAGCAGAAACCTGACAGACATCATGACCATCATGGGCACATGCCTCAAGAAAGGCATCAACATCTACACCACCAAAGAGCAATACCGCTTCGACGACACCCTCAACAGCAAGATCCTCTGCTTCGCCTTCGGGCTGGTGGCCGAAATCGAACGAAACCTGATCTCACTCAGAACCAAGGAAGCACTGGCCCTGCGCAAATCGGAAGGCATCACCCTGGGCCGTCCCAAAGGAAGCTCCCCGAAACTTCAGATACTGATCGACAACGACGAAAAAATCCGAAAGATGCTCGCCTCTGGCCACACCATCCGCTCCATCTGCCGCAAGATGAAAGTCTCCAAAGACACATGGTACCGATACCAGAAGCTCCTCGAGTCGACGGAGTGAGCGGCGGGGTGTTTTTAGTCCCTTGACAAGGGCCCAAATCCCGATGCTTTAATGGGTCCGATTCTGAGAATGCCGTCTTTGAAGGATAGACCGCATCCTGTTGTCCGGTCATAGAGTTGAGCTTCTCCGGTGGTGGAATTAAACCAGCTGTCGCCAACGAGATCGCTGATGAATCCTTGCAGATAGATGTTCTTCAGATATGCAGAGTAACCATCCATGTTGAGCCCATGAACATACAGGTTGGACAGGTCACCGAACTGTGCTGCTATATTTTCAAGCGAGATCTCCCAATCGGTCATACCGACCAGATATCGTTGGTATGTACGGGTCTCATAACGGGAGGTCTGCATTGTTGAAACCATCGTGCTTTGTACATGTTCAAGGGCTTCGGAGAATTTCCAGCCCTTCTCTGTGAGTGCAGCAGTGTAGTTCTCCACAATCTTGAACATATCGGCAAAGTTTGCCTGCATCATTGCATTGGTGTCATCAGCCCATCCGTATATGCCGTCACGCACAGATGTGAATATCTCCTGCATCTGAACGGAGTATTCGTCCACGACTCTGCGGAGATTTCCCAGATTAGCGGTGAGTTTCGGAGCAGGGATTTCGATGTTTACAACAGGCAGCAGTTCCCATAGGGTTTTTCTGCCTTTTGTGCCGATGTTCATGAGATCTTTGAAGATGTATCCGGACAGGAGGTTAAAGCCGTCCACAGCCTTGATTGTGACCTCGTATGGCGGAGCAGTGAATGACTCGGAGTAGAGGTCAGCGGTAACGAATCCACGCCAATAGAGTACACCACCTCTGAAGATGGACACTCTGAACTTTCGGGCATCTGAGGTAAAGAGTGAAAGGTAGTGGAAGTTCTCGAAGCACATTATCTTGATGCTCGCTTCGGAAGCCTTGACAGGTGCGGTCTGAAATCGGTTGTAAACAGGGTTTACAGTCTGGGAAAACGATATATATGAGACAGAGACAACACCGCTATGGCATTGTCTCTGCTATGAACACCGAGGGGAAGAGGAACCGCTAAGATGCGGTTAAAGTTCAGTCGTTATTACTTCTCGCCCCTAATGCGTCTGTAATGCGAGCGGACTTTCACTACTTTGCCATTGATCACTCGCTTGTGCGATTTGATCTTGACATACTTAGAGGCTTCCGCTTCTAAACGGAATCTCAAGGTCAGTGAGATCTGTGTTTTCATTTAGCATTGATTTTAGGCAACATTGCCTTCTTTATAAGGAATTGTAAAACAAGATCCGACTTATTGAGTACGTCCCTCGGCTTTTATTTTCGCTGCGATACCCCTTTAAAAAAGAGAAAAGGCATTCAGTATTAGGGTCTGAATACCTTGTCTCGCTTTCCTTATAAGCCTTTCGGCTTCAATACTAAATGATGTCGCAAATATACAGACTTTTTTGATTTCCACAAACTTTTGCGGTTAAATTTAAGAAAGAACAACATAAGTTTCGCTGAACTTCATGTCTTCGCAAATATACACACTTTTTTGAATCCGACAGTCTATTCCATGAGAGCCGTTTATCAATTATCTTTAGAAGACAAGCTTCGTATAGTAGAAGAATATCGTAGTAACAAAGGGTCGTTTAATAAGACAGGGAATCGCATACGTGTGTATGACTTCGTGACAAACG
>CAZYCJ010000074.1:8957-10085 GCA_964645495.1 uncultured Muribaculaceae bacterium | reverse complement strand
CGCAGGGGTCAGTGGCACTGGGCTTCGGGGGTCACGCGCGCGGGGCTTTTCCAGCATCATTGCTTTTATTGCTCCTGTCTGCATTTTACGTACTTCTACGGTAACGATAGTTCAGGATAATACTTTAAAGCACAAATTTCAAGACATCTTCCCAGACCTGTTCCTTGCCGATCTCGTTAAGGACTTCATGGCGCATGGCGGGATAGATGGCCGAGGTCACATTCGTATATCCGAGCGAGTGCATCAGCATGGCTCCGCGATGGAAACTCTGCTCGGACCCCATGCACGGATCGTCTTCCCCTGAGATAAAGAACACCGGCATATCCCTGTTTGTCATTTCCCAGCCCTTCCCGGAATAGGTCTCACGCATCAGACCGAGAAGAGCGTGCTGCCCATTGACTGTGAAATCATAGGGGACAGCATTCGCCGCCCTCACCTCAGGATCCGAACAAGTCCATGCACGAGGGCCCTCAGCGGAAAACTGACGATTATAAAAGGCAGATCTCATATTCTGAATCGCCACCGGACGTAGGCGTCCTCCTCCCATCTTCTCGATCATTCCCGTCATCCCCCACACGAAACCTGCAAACGGGTTGTTACCTGGGCTCCCGCACAGAATCAACCCGGAAAGGACATCATCATGTTTCTTTGCAAACACCCTTGCCGCCATAGAGCCCATGCTGTGTCCGAGAAGGTAAAGACGGCATCCCGGGCATGCCTCAAGAGCCCACTCCGAAACCAGCCTCATATCATCCACAAGCGCCTTCCATCCACCTGAATACATATATCCCAGATCGGCAGAACAACGGACGCTCGTACCATGTCCGCGATGGTCGTTCGCGACACACATCACACCGTTGGCAGCCATGTATTCCATAAAGGGGACAAAGCGCTCCTTGCTCCCGTACATCCCGTGTGCAATCTGCAACACAGCCTTCGGCTCCCCTTTAGGCCACACAGCAATTACACTTATATCCAGTCCGTCGCTCGCGGACTTTATCTTAAATCTCTCCTTCATCTGTCCAAATAAGCAAAATATTCATTAACTTGCACCCTGACGGGCGCTGACCGCCATTGAAACACTAAAGCAAATTTATGACCAAATCCGCAATTTTCATCTGCACTTTG
>CAZYCJ010000074.1:0-8857 GCA_964645495.1 uncultured Muribaculaceae bacterium | reverse complement strand
GACTCATGACCGACGGCATCGAAAGGATGCTCGACGGCGGCGCCTGGACCAAGCAGTTCATCATGGATGAGACACATGCGGAGCCGCGCGGCTATCTTGCCGGCACACAGACACCTGACGGCACCATCCACATCCTATCCAGCCGCCTCCACTACACCTTCAACCTCGCCTGGCTCCTGCAGTAACCTACAAAGCATTCAACTGAGTGTTGAGCCACTCGACACGACTGGTGTAGAATTCAAGGAGGAAGTCCACTTCCGCTTCATACGAACCAAGCCAGAAAGCATTGGGCCATACATACTTATCAAGAATATCCCACCTCTCGAAGTTCCTGTCCTGGGCACCGTCGAGAAGCCCGATCTGCTCCTCTACAAAAGACGGAATCTCACATATCTGAGGATACAGTTCGTTCCAACGGTCCTTCACTTCCTGGACAAAATATGGGTCCTGGAACATTTTGTTGTACCACTTGGCTCCTTTCATCTGCCAGCCTTCAGGCTTCTCGAAATTGGTATAATTGCAATTACCCATGGTAATGTCGAAATCCCACACATGATACATCTCCATCTTCTTTCCGCGCTCCTTTGTCATGAAGGTACTCTTGCGGATATTTCCGTCAGGATCCTTGGCAATCTCCTTGATGATATAATAGTTTATCAGTGACGGCACATCGAAGAGTTCACGGTAGGTCACATAATCCCTCTTGTTCTGAATGTTCTCCACTGCGGTCTCGAACCGGTTCAAAAGATCACGGACATATTCGAACTGAGCATCTGTCGGCACCTCAGGCTCCTGGAACATCACAGGGGTATCATAATTCGTCTTGAAGCATGTGGTCTCATCCATAGCCTCCTCTATCTCAAGATAATAGCCTCCTGTCAGAGCCTCGCCACCATTGTCGTTCTCCCCTATCACCTCTATATCGACGCGCCCCTCAGCGACTTCCTTATGCTCGGTGAAGGCGTAAACGCCTATATATTCTTCATTGAGATATACATCCACACTGATCAGAGTCGGAGTCCACTTCATCCCGCAGATACGGGAAAGTTCCATCGCGACAGAATTCCTCAGAAGAGTCTTGTCGGAATAGTTCGCCAGCAACACCCAGTCCTTCTCTTCTGCCAGACCGAAAAGACTTGCCTTGTTGTCCAGTTTTATACGATACGGCTTCTTAGGCATGCCCCAGGTGGAATTACCTCTTCCCCTGATACGCATTGTACCCTCATACACATCCACATCTGAAAAACGCTTTGACGGATCTTCCACACGGATGGTTCCGTTCACATAATTCTCCTTTGAGTCTATCTTTGCCCCGTTCTCAGTAGTCAGACGCACAACAGGAATGCTGTACGGAACAGGTTCCGGTTCCGGTTCAGGTTCCGAAGGCTCAGAAGGTTCTGAAGGCACTTCAGCAGGCGGTTCCTCCTCCAAAGCAGGAGGAATAACCATCGGATCATCACACCCTGCCGCAAACGCAAGCATACAACAAGCAAGAACCAAATATAACTTCTTCATATCTTATAATTTCAACATGTTCATAAGCATTCTTCCGGCCACAGGATCATCTGCCGCCTTTTCAGTACATAGAGTGGAAACCGTAGCAGTACCCTGCCCGTCAGCAATCTGCATAAGCACAAGGCCTCGCATGGATTCTATACGATCCATCCTGTCCCCAGGAGTGCCGCCATCAATGTAGGCATGTATCTTCATCTGGCTCGCCAGTTCGGTGACGGCATCATGACGGATGGCCTTGATCACAGAACGGCATGCTAAAGGGATCTCGCGTTTCCCGTTATTAAAATAACGAAGTTCCAGAGGACCTACTCCGTCAAACACCTCATGTTCCTTTCTTTCCATCACGACAATATCTCCTTCTGTCGGAACAAACCACTCCTTGACATATTCCGGATAAAGTGACAAAACGGCACCATTCGAGTTAATGAAAAGAATATCACCGCCGGCAGACTGCCATGCCCGCACGCGTGAAGCCTCTTCAGAGGTCACTTCCTCAAGCCCTGAAACCACGACAAGATCACCTCCTGCGTCCATGGCACTCTCCAGATCTGCAACTTCCCGATAAGCGACATTCATCCTGTCAAGAACTGATGACATACCGTCACGGTCCACAAGCACTATCTTCTTGCCGGCAGGCGGACTAACCCATTCCCTGCGGGCAACAAGAAGGCCATATTCATTTTCTGACAGGACAGTATCTCCCTCCGAGAGCCTCAGTCTGAAGACCAGATTCATTTTAGATTCCGGAAGTCCGGCAGGTATACGGATTTCCGGCTCGATATAGCGACGTCCGTAATATTCCACTGCGGGGATATCCTCACAACCAGTGGCAAAGACCTTCCCCGAACGGTCTTCCAAGGTCCATTTCACCGTCGTCTCACCCAGATCCCGGCCGTCCTCACTATCATTCACGACATATATCCTGGTCTGCAGACGGTCTCCGGCATACAGGTTCCTTCCCCATATTTCCGCCGACACCAGCACCGGCTGCAGGGCACGGCGCATCGCATGCCAGGTCGGATATGGTTCGATCGCCGAAGCGTCATAGCACTGACGGAACCAGGTCATATACGAGAAATGCATTATCCCTGATACCTTCTCTCCTGTCCTTCTGAAAGCCTCTGCAAGTTCTCCGGTAATGAAGGACTGGACGGTAAGGAAGGATGACGGATCTGCCCAGTCATAGGCTTCATACCCTATCAACGAGAAAGGATTCTGATGGATCAACTGATATGAACGGGTAGGATGTCCTGTCTCGTTATTAGGATATCCCGTCGACATCTCCTGACTGATCAGAGGCCTTCCCGGAGTGCCGTAATCACGGTAGAACTCACCGTTGAAGAAACGGAAGAGAGAGAAATCATACCAGTTGTAATAACCGTGATTGTCATCAATATCGCCATCATCCACCGTAGCGATGAATTCTTCGCCGAAACGGCGGACACCGCTTCTGCGCATATAGTTGGAATCAAACGATATCGGCCGAGTCGGATCCAGACGGCGCATCTCCTTCACCACGTCAGAAATGATGATGAACTTCTCCCTCGCACGATCCGTATCCACATCAAGGTCATAGAACTTCATCTCATTATTTACCGTCCAAAGACACACAGACGGATGGTTGCGATACTTTTTCATCACCTGCAGCCATTCGCTCCGCCACAGTTCGAGCGTCTCCTCCGAAGGGATAGGGGTCGAATGTATCATAAGCCATGACCATGTACCCTCAAAACTCACGATGATGCCGTTCCTGTCCGCAGCAGATACCCAGAGTTCATTCCATGGCGAAGTATGTGTGCGGGTTGAATTTACATTTCCTTCACGCATCAGAGTCATGAATCTGTCTGCAAGTTCAGCGTCGTTCGGGCAGATGGCAAACGGAATATGATTGCCTCCACGAAGCCAGTATTTCCTGCCGTTGAGCATCAGATAGCCGTCACGTGATTCGAAAGTACGGAATCCTGAGACCACATCAAGCCTGTCCGTCACTCCTGACTTCTCCCTAAGGGTGAAACGGAAATCGTACAGATTCGGAGACGACGGCTCCCACAGTTTAGGAGCAAGTCCGTCAATCTCAAAGGAATACACCGATGTCTGCTCCGGAAGGATCCTTACATCTTTCAGTACGGTAGAACGCACAAGTGTCTTTCCGTCTGCCTTATCCACGATGTCCAGACAGACATCAAACCTGCGCCGTGATGTACTGCCGTTACGCACCGTCAGATCGAATGACGCACCGTCAAGACGAGGCTTGATGAACACATCTTCCATTTTCAGATGATCTGTGACCACCAGTTTCACCGGCTGCCATATTCCGGCAGGATTATCCCCATAGAAACCATGCGGAATATCTGTCAGCACAGCCTTATGTGCCTGAGCATCATCTTTATTCGAATCGATATCCTTGCGGACGGAAGAATAGTAATTCTCCATGGCATCACTTGTCTGAGCCGCTGCACCGCTGATATCACGCACGACCTTTACCGCCACAAGATTGCGACCCGGATGCATGTGATCAGTCACATCGATTTCAAAGTCGCCGAACATACCCACATGGGTGCCGGCCAAAGTGCCGTTCACATATACTTCGGCAGTCTTGGACACCGCATCAAAGGCAAGTACCATACGCTTCCCCTTTACTTCGTCAGGAAGTTCGATCCATTGCCGGTACCATGCGGCTCCGGTCCTCCGATAATCAAATGTATAACTCTCGCACCTGTCGGTTTCCTTCTGATAATATGTATCTGATACGCCTTTATGCTCATGTCCGTTTGCTGCAGGCATGGTCTCGCCATGCAGCCAGATACGGATAGGGTTCCAGAACGACGGCACCTGCATCACATGCCAGGGTGAATCATCAGAGTATACTGACACCGCCTTATGCTTATCTCCCACTTCATACTCGGGAGCGAACAGCCAGTCACCGTCGAGGCTGATCTCCGTGCGGCCATCTTCCAGCCTGCCCGGAACCACGGGCCTATATGAAGCCCTTTCCGTCGCCCGCTTCTCCGCCTTCTGTTCTGCGCTCAATCCAAGCCTCAGCTCGGTACGCGGCACATCATCCAAAGAACCTGCATCAAGAGGAGTCACGACAAGATCCTCATATTCAGCATCGATCCACCCCTCGCCCAAAGAGACAGGGCCTGAAGGGACCAAATGTCCGTTCTTGTCGGTAACATCTATATGAGGAAGGGAAGAATCTCCGACGAAGACCCTGATCCTGTTGCGGCACACCTGTACCTTGAGACTATACCATTCCCCCGGAACAGGATGAAAGCCAAGAGGACGCACACCCATGAACTCATCCGTACCCATATAGCCGGAACGCATGAGGTAGACATCATCCTGAAGGCCGCCTTTTATACCGACCACATATCGGTCAAACCTGTTGAAATTCCTGAATCCGGCCCAGATCTGCACCTGTTCCGCATCCTCAGGGACACGGGCCCTGAAAGAAAACTCATAGTTTTCCCACTTCCTGTCCTCCGCATACATGCAGAGAGTCATCAGAAGACACAACTCAGTCAGAATACGTCTCATAACGATATGGTCTTGACAACACATGGCTGGCCATAACCCGGCTGGCCGCCACCTGCCGAAACGGTCACATCACCTGCCATAGGCACTTTGTTTCCGTACATGTCCACAAGCACCGCCTCGTCTGCAGGGATGACGAACTCGACATTGCGAACCTCCCCGGCCTTCAGGGTGATGCGGTCGAACGCCTTGAGCGAGCGGATCGGAGCAGTAAAGTCCCTCTTGTTCGAAAGATAGACCTGCACCACCTCGTCACCGTCGACTGAGCCGGCATTACGGACCTTTACACGTACCTTCAGAGAGCCGTCTTCCTGAGCCTGGACAGTCATATCCGAATACTCGAAACAAGTATAACTCAGACCATGACCGAAAGGATATACAGGAGTACCCTGGAAATATCTGTAGGTACGGTTCTGCATGCTGTAGTTCTCGAAGTCCGGAAGGTCGTCAGCACTGCGGTAGAAGGTCACAGGGAGCCTTCCTGCAGGGTTATAGTCACCGAAGAGCACATCTGCAACCGCCTCGCCGCCTCTCTGGCCGCCATACCATGCATTGACGATGGCAGGAAGATTCTCTGACTCCCAGCCAAGTCCCACGGCACTTCCGGTCATGAGAACGAAAACCACAGGCTTTCCTGTCGCGTGAAGAGCCTTGAGGGTCTGCCTCTGGACTTCAGGGAAATCGATCGACTCCCTGTCTCCTCTGTGGAAGCCCTCGATCTGCACCTGCATTTCCTCACCTTCAAGCATCGGCGAAAGACCACCGGCATACACGATAACATCGGCATCCGCCACGGAAGCCGCAAGTTTCTGAGGGTCAGCCTGCTCAAGATAACCCATATCCAACTTCACGTCAGCATTGTCACCATGCTGGACATATCTCAACTCTATCTCATATGTACGGCCTTTCTTTGCGTTCAGTATATAGTAGTTGTTGATGAGGCCTCTCTTCTGAGGAATCTTGCCGTCAATGAAAAGAGTGGCATAATCGTCTGCACTTACTTCGAAACATATCTCACCGCTTCGCGGAGCCTTGAATACAGTCCTCCAGACAGCAGACATCTCATTGGTTATCACACCATTGCCAACCTCGGTACCGTTTCCCCACCTGTGATCTATCTTTTCGTCATAGCATGAATAGGGAGACACGCCCTCCCAGCGGGTGTTCTGGAAATACTCCACCTTGAAACCCCTTCTGCCATCGATGCTGAAGCAGTCAGAATCATATGCAGAGTTGAAGAGCCAGTTGTCCACAAGATTCACTCCCTTGTGATATACGACCTCTACCTCTTCACCGGCCTTCTGCCTTATACCTTCGAGAATTGTGGAAATCTCAGAAGGGAAACCGTAGTAATTCGCCAGCATGACCCTCTCGTCATCTGCATCCGGTCCCACCACTGCAATCTTCCTTATCTTCTTCCTGTCAAGAGGAAGGACACCTCCTTCATTCTTGAGAAGGACGATGGACTTGCGTGCCATCTCGAGAGCATGGTCAAGGTGGGCATCACACTCAAGGACGTCAAGAGGGATATCCGAATACGGGACGCGGTCATCAGGGTCGAACATACCGAGACGCATACGGATCTCAAACAGTTTGCGGACAGCAGAGTCAATTTCTTCTTCCGAAATGAGGCCCTTTTCAACCGCAGTCAGCAGACCGAGATAGGCACCGCCGCCACATTCACAGTGATTGCCGTGACGCACTGCGGCAGCAGATCCTGATGCGGCATCATCATAAACCTTGTGATTTCTGAATATATCGTCAATGGCACCGCAGTCCGATGTCACATAGCCCTGATAATTCCACTTTCTGAACAGGATGTCAGTCATAAGCACATCACTGGTACTGCAGGCCTGTCCGAGGAAGCGGTTATATGCTGTCATCACGCCAGATACTCCGGCCTTGGTCACAAGTTTCTCGAATGCAGGAAGATAAGTATCCCACAGATCGTGATCGCTCACATGTGCATCGAAGGTGTGACGGTTCCATTCCGGACCGCTGTGCACGGCATAATGCTTGGCACATGCAGATGCCTTGAGGTACTTAGGGTCATCATCCTGAAGTCCGCGTACGAATGCAGCACCGATTTCTCCTGTAAGGAAGGGGTCCTCTCCATATGTCTCCATTCCACGTCCCCACCTCGGGTCACGGAAGATGTTGATGTTCGGAGTCCAGTATGTCAGGCCCTTGAATATGCCCGGAGTGCCTTTTCTCTTCGAATCGTGGAAAATGGCCCTTCCCTCGTCCGAAGTATACTGAGCCATCTTCTGCATCGCATCCACATCCCAGGTGGCGGCCATTCCTATCGCCTGAGGGAAGGAAGTGGTGTTGTACGAAGTGCGGGCGACGCCGTGGAGGCATTCGTTCCACCAGTCATACGAAGGTATGCCCAGATGCGGTATCGCAGGGGCACCGTTTATCATCTGACGGACCTTCTCCTCAAGAGTGAGACGGCTCACAAGATCATCCAGACGCTCTTCCATCGGAAGATCCGGATTCCAGAATGCATATTCCATATATTGCAGTTTTTCAAATTTCTCCAGGCGGGTATTCCAGATCTCCTTTATGGTCTCTTCCTGAGAATATCCCACAGGACATGCCGCACTGCGCGTATTGGCAAAGTAAGACCTCAGAGAAGTCTTTCCCACCTCGCCTGTGACCATCCTGATGAGACACATCTGGAGATGTCCGTTAGGATCTGTTTCGCGGAGCCAGTCAAAAGCATACCATAACCACTTGTTGCGGTATTCCTCAGACTGGGTTGCAAACCAGGTGATATCATCATAACCCCAGCAGAAATGATCATTCAGGTTAGCGACGCCGGGGTTGCCGTTTGTACCGAAATTATCGAACTCCACCAGATACGGCATGCTCTCGGCATACCATCCGCTCGGCGAAAAAGCACCCTTGCTACGCTTGAAGATCGAGTCACTATAGCCCACTTCAAGCACTCCTTCCATAGGCTTTTCAGGCACTTCCTTGATCCTGAGAGGGAACGAATTGAAATCAAGAAGACTCACCCCGTCTTTGACGAAGCCGCCGTATGGAGTATGACCGTCCAAAAGGACATAATGACGTCTGGCTGACTTGGAAGCATAGTCCCTGATCATTTTGAGAAGACCGGCATAAGCCTCCTTGTCCGGATCGTCCTGGCTGATGAGTTCGACCTGGCCCAGATGAAGAGCCTCTATGCCCATGTCGATATATGTCCGTGCAAGATAATAGAACCAGAGCCTGGTCTCAAGGTTGTTCACCATAGGCACTCCGCCGCCCCGCTCGCTCCACCTTCTCTCAGCATTCGGGTCAAGGCGTTTCACCATATCCACGCTACGGAAGTTCCTTTCTTCGACAGGAAGGCCGAAAGCCTCGAAAACCCATGCAGGTATCGGCACATTGTTGACATCTGCGCTGACATATTCAAACAGACATGCCTGGAAGACCATTTCAGGATCCTTCTGATGCATCTGTCTTATGGTACTCTCCGCAAAGCCTATGAATTCAGGATCCGTCATCTTGCTTTCCCCTCCCCATCTATGGATCGCACGTCCGATAAACTTGGCGCCCACATTATGCACCATACGGATATCATCTTCCTTATAAGGAAAACTATATCCTTCAGGTCTGCCTGACACAAGAAGGTATGTGGCAGTCACAGATCTGTCGAGATATCTTTCAAGTACTTCTCTGGAGATGGATCCGTCAAAATAATACGGCGAATTCCTGTCAAATCCTGCGGCACCGGCCGGCATCAGGCCGGAAAGCAAGGCCACTGCTGCGGCCAGAATAAGATAAACCTTTTTCATGG
>CAZYCJ010000073.1:0-10319 GCA_964645495.1 uncultured Muribaculaceae bacterium | reverse complement strand
TATGAATGAAATCTATGCCTTTACACTTTTGTAAAGTTTCTTTACATTTGCAGCGGAGAGCGGAATGCGCATATCGTTACAGATCACCACGTTAACGATTTTGGCACATAAATGGTCTCCAACCATGCCGTCAAAAGCATTATCTATTAAAACAACAAGTGATACAATGAAAGGATTCATAGCGATATTGAGACGATACACGCTGGCGATGGCAATGAACTTTGTCGGACTGGTGCTGGCATTCACGGCATTCATGGCGATAATGACTCAGGTGGAGCATCAGAAAGGATTCGACAGACACTACCCTTCCACCGGACGGATCTACCGCGTCGACAAAGCCGGCGTCGCAAAGGATGACATCTTCCGCAACATCCTTCCGCGCGGATATGCCGACGACATCATCGGATCGTCGCCACACATCGTCGCAGGAAGCATCGACTGCCCATATGTGGGCGAACTTGCCCTTAACACCGCCCCTGAGGACGGAAAGCATGTCTTCAGACACAGATGCAATATCGCATATCCCGGATTGTTCGAGATCTTCGGCGTAAGGTTCGTGGAAGGAAGCGCCGAAGCGCTGAATGACCTGCAGCAGATCGCGATCCCCCGGTCGCTCTCACGAATGCTGTACGGCGACGTATCCTCTGTCGGGAAAGTCCTGATTCATCATGAGCATTACAAACTGGGCGCGTTCCGTGCCCCTGAACTTGTCATCGGAGCCGTCTATGAAGACCTTCCGTCCAACTCGCAGTTCAACAACGACATCTACATGCATCCCGGCAACGTGCAGGAAGGCAGTTACGGCGGAGCGAACATGATATGCTGGCTCCTTCTGGACTCTCCTGACAGCAAGAGGCTTGTCGAGGACAACTTCAATCAGAACTTCGATTACGGAAACGACACATGGCTGACCGACATCGAACTCACTCCGATCGAAGACATCTATTTCAACGACAGAGAAGGCACAGTATTCAAGACCGGAAGCGTACGACAGATGTGGCTCATGGTCTTCATCTCCATACTCATAATGCTTGTCGGAGGCATCAACTACGCGACCTTCTTTACCGCCCTCGCCCCGATGCGCGTGAGGAGCATCAACACCCAGAAGGTCCTCGGAAGTCCTCTCGGAAGCCTGCGCATGTCGCTTCTGACAGAGTCCGCATCATTCAGCATCTGTGCCTTGCTCCTGGCTCTCTGCATCGCATCCCCCGCAACGGAATTCCTGATGTCCCACGGACTCATCTCCACTTCATTCAGCCTGACAGCAAACTGGAAAGTAGCAGCCTTGTCAGCAGCAATCGCGCTGATGGTGGGCGTCATTGCCGGAGCCTACCCGAGCATCTATGTCACCTCTCTGCCGGCCGCATTCGCGCTGAAAGGAAATTTCGGGCTCTCGGCAGGCGGACGCAGATTCCGCACAGGAATGATGCTGATCCAATATGTGATATCCACCATCCTGATCATATTCGCCATCTTCATCCATCGTCAGAACAGGTTCATGATGAACTACGAAAACGGTTTCGAGAAGGAGAACATGGTGGTGTTCCAACTATCTCAGCGCCACGTCCTGGACAAGTCGGACTGGCTCGTCGAAAGGCTCAGATCACTTCCCGAAGTGGATGATGTGGCATTCTCCATGGAACTTATGGGAGGAAATGACGAGTACTCCACCTCGACAATGGAATACAACGGAGAGAATGTGCGGTTCTATGTGTTGTATTGCTCGCCCAATTTCCTGGATGTCATGAGGATACCGGTCGTGGAGGGCCGTGGGTTCGAAAAATCGGATGTCGGATATCTGATAATCAACCCGAAGATGAAGGAATATGGAGCAAAGATAGAGGACAATACAGAAGCAGGAGGCATCATCGGCCAGACCTGTCCGGTCAGGATCAACTCCCTCCGAAGGGATGAGGCACCTTTCTGCTACATGACCCTCCCTAAGGAGTACGGCCTTATGGAATGGACCTATGTGAGACTTCACGAAGGATGCGACAAGACTGCAGCGACGGACAAGATCGAGGAAGCATTGGCAGAAATGGATCCCGAGCATCTGTTTGAATTACGCTTCTACGACGAGGTCACCGGGGAATTATATGCCACCGAGACCCGCCAGAGCAGTATAATCTCATTGTTCTCCATGCTTGCGGCAGTGCTCTCCCTTATCGGAATCTTCGGCCAGGCCCTTCTGGATGTCCAGTACAGAAGGCGTGACATAGCAATAAAGAAAGTCTATGGCGCCGACGCATCAAGAGTGCTGAAAGAGGGACTGCGCAAATATGTCATCATCACCTCTGTCGCATTTGTCATTGCAGCGCCTGCAGCATGGTTTGCAGTCGTGCGGTGGCTGGAAAGTTTCGTGGAGAAGGTTCCGACCGACATATGGCCTTTCGCTGCGGCTTACGCCCTTATCCTTGTACTGACCCTGTCCATAGCGGCATTGCAGTATGTCAAGGCAGCGCACTCCGACCCGTCTGAAACATTGAAGACAGAATAGATTTCCCTGATTTATTTCAGCATCAGAAAAATAAACTTTATCTTTACATTTTGTAAACAGACGCTATGGCAAAAAGCAAAGGAAAGATATTGGTGGTCGATGACAACAACGGAATCAGGGCAGCACTTAAACTGCTCCTGCCGATGCATTTCGCGCAGGTGGAACTGATTCCGTCACCTAAGGAACTGATCAGCAGAATGGCGGATTTCAGACCGGACGTGGTATTGCTTGACATGAATTTCCATACGGACATCAACACCGGAAACGAAGGACTCCACTGGCTCACGGAAATAAAGAGGCGCCGTCCTGACATCGAGGTCGTGCTCTTTACCGCATATGCGGACATACAACTGGCGGTGGAAGGAATGAAGAGAGGAGCCTTCGACTTCATCGTGAAGCCGTGGGACAACGACAGGCTTGTAGAGACCCTCCGGGCCGCATACGGACACCGCAGCAAGGAAGCAAAGGATACAGATACGATGCCCGCATCCACCATTCCGATGCTCTGGGGACAGGGCCCGGCCATGACGGCCATACGCAGGACGGTCGACAAGATCGCAGCGACCGACGCCACAGTACTCATCACCGGAGAAAACGGCACAGGAAAGGATGTACTCGCTGGCGAGGTGCACAGGATGTCGCTCAGGGCCATGAAACCGATGGTCTGCGTCGATGCCGGAGCATTGACCGAAACCCTCTTCGAAAGCGAACTCTTCGGTCATGTGAAAGGAGCATTCACCGACGCCCACGCCGACCATGTCGGCAAATTCGAACAGGCGGACGGGGGCACCCTCTTCCTTGACGAGATAGGCAACATCCCTCTCCACCTGCAGGCAAAACTCCTCAGAGTCCTTCAGAACAGGACGGTAACGCGCGTCGGCGACACCAGGGCCATCCCTATCGACATCCGTCTGATATGCGCGACCAACAAGGATCTGGAAAAGATGGTAAGGGACGGGGAATTCCGCGAGGACCTTTACTACAGAATCAACACCATGCACCTTCATCTTCCCGCCCTGCGCGAAAGGACTGACGAAATCGTGCCTCTGGCGGAAAAGTTCGTGGCCAGATATGCTGAAAGATACAGGCGCCAGGTCAACGGCATCACTCAGGATGCGGCAGAACTTCTTAAAGGCCATTGCTGGTCAGGCAACATCCGGGAACTGCAGAACTGCATCGAAAAGGCGGTCATCCTGTCCGAGGGCGAGAGTCTGACAGCAAGCGACATCGAACTTCCGCACGGCATCACTGCATCACAGGACACAATGATGAGCGGCAACGAGACGCTTGAAGAGACAGAAGAAAGGGCGATCCGTGCAGCGATGGCACGATTCGGAGGAAATCTTTCAATGGTCGCCAAATCTCTGGAAATCAGCAGGCCTACGCTTTACGCCAAATTGAAGAAATACAATATTTAGATCCCTCGACTCCGCTCGGGATGACACATGACAGAATCGGGCATCATATTGACATCAGTGGCGACGGTGGTCATTACCGCGGCCGTCACAGCCCTGCTCACCTCCCGAAGGATGCACAGGAAAGTGGCCTATATGCTTGATGCTCTGGAAGACAAGGAACTGAACTTCAGATTTGACGAACGAAGGTTTGTGGGAAGGCGGTTCAACCGGACGCTCAACCGCCTGAAAAGCATCTTTGACAAGGAAAGGCGGGAGATCATCGAACAGGAGAAATATTTCGGTCTCATGCTCGACCATGTCAGGACCGGAGTCGCTGTCATAGCGCAGGACGGCAGAGTCAATTACTGCAACAACACCGCCCTTGCCCTCCTCGGAATAGCGACATTCGGACATATCAGACAACTGAGGAATGTCAGCGAATCCCTCTATAATGCGTTCCTGACCGTGACCGACGGAGCAGAGGAAAGGGCAAGTTACTACAACGAAAGCGGAAAGATGACGATATCGCTTACCGCATCGGCTGCGACCATCGGAAAGGCAGACGTGAGAGTCATCGCCTTCAACGACATCAGCAGCGAAATCGCCGAAAACGAACAGCAGTCATGGTCGAAACTAATCAGGGTCCTGACCCATGAGATCATGAACACAGTGACCCCTATTGCCTCTCTCAGCGAGACACTTCTCAAATTCGAGGGCGTGGATGAAGAGGTCAGAAACGGCCTTGACACCATTTCCCTGTCGTCCAAGGGTCTGATCAAGTTTGTGGACTCATACAGAAATCTGACAAGAGTGGCTCTTCCGCTGAAGAAGGCGTTCTATTTCAGGGAAATGGCCGAAAGAGTGCTCAACCTCACAAGGGATGAGGCCCTTATATCCGGAGCCAAATGCTCCTATATCGAAAAGACCGAGGACATCATCCTCTATGCAGACGAAGGACAGATCACACAGATACTCATCAACCTCGTCAAGAATGCCGTCCAGGCAGAGGCACGGAACATAAATATTACAGCCGAGATCAATCAGGCGGAACACATCATAATTAATGTGTTCAACGACGGCTCCCCTATCAGCAAGGAAAGTCAGGAAGAGATCTTCGTGCCGTTCTTCACGACAAAGCAGGAGGGAACAGGCATTGGCCTGAGTCTCTCTCGTCAGATCATGAGGCTTCACAACGGCAGTCTGTCGCTGACCGGAAGCGATGAGAAAGGCACCGTATTCACCCTCATTTTCAAATGATTCCTACAATGAGATGGTTTCTCACCCACTTTTTTCAGACTTTTAGTACCTTGTATTGCAAAGTACTAAAATAATTTTATATCTTTGCGGTACAAGAATTGAAATAATTTGAAGTCAAATAAAGTAATAAGGTTAAAAATATGAAAAAAACAATCAACGTAGCAATCGGAGGATGCAGTTTCACTATCGATGAAGATGCATACAACACCCTGAACGACTATCTCGAGCGTTTCAGGAAAGCTCTCAATGACACAAGCACAAGCGCTAATGTGATGGACGAACTGGAAGGAAGGATCGCTGACCTTCTGAAAGGCAAACTGGGAGGACGCGAAGTCGTGGACAACAGAATGACACAGGAAGTCATTGCCGGACTCGGATTCCCCCAGGGCTACAACCCTCAGGCAGACGAGCAGGCAGACGAGCAGACAGACGAGCAGACAGACGGACAGGCTTCACAGACAGAAGCACAGACCTCATACGAGCGCCCTGTAAGGAAACTTTTCAGAGACACTGACGACAGGAAGATCGCCGGAGTATGCTCAGGTCTCGCACTCTTCCTCGGAGTGGATGTCACCCTCATGAGAGTCCTGTTCCTCGTCGCCCTCATCTGCGGATCAGCCGGTTTCTGGATCTATCTCGTGATCTGGATCGCTGCCCCTGAAGCAAGGACTGCGGCCGAGAAATGCGAACTCAGAGGCATACCTGCCACTGCTGAAAACATCAGAAGATTCACCGAAGGAAAATAGAGTATGGAAAACACGGGCATAATCGAGAACAACAGGACACAGATGAGGCGGGGCGTGCTGGAATACAGCATCCTCCTGATTCTTGCGGCCGGAGACGAATATGCATCATCGATCATCCAGAAGATGAAGGACGTGAACATAATCGTCGCCGAAGGAACGATCTATCCCCTCCTGATCCGCCTGAAGAAACTCGGCCTGTTGAACTACAGATGGGAGGAATCCACGCAAGGACCGCCAAGAAAATACTACATGATCACAGACCTCGGCCGCGGCCAACTGGCTGGACTGGATGCTGTCTGGGACGAATTGTCCAAAGGCATCAGCACGATCAGAAACAACACGAAATAACATAAGACCGGAAACCCAAATGAAAACTACAGAAAATATCAGCATTGCGGGATACGCATTCACCATCGAAACGGATGCATATGAGGCTCTCGGAACATATATCAACGACATACGCACATGCATCACCGACGACAGCAGCAGAGAAGAGATCGTCTCTGACATCGAGGAGAGGATAGCAGAACTGCTCAACGAGAAATGCAACGGAGATGTCGTGGTGAACATCAGGATGATCAATGAGATAAAGGAAAGGATCGGCAATCCCGAACTCCTGTCTCAGGAAGATATCGAATCCCCTGCCCCGCAGGGAGAACATGAAAACCCGCAGCAGAAGTCATGGAGGTCGAAGCGCATGTACCGCAACATGGAGGAAAGGATTGTCGGAGGCGTATGTTCCGGGCTCGGTTCATACTTCGGACTTGACAAGGTCTTTTTCAGACTCATCTTCATAGTGCTCTTCCTCATAGGATTTCTTGGAATAGATGACGGGCCGTACTTCGGATTCTCAATCCTCGCATACATCTGTCTGTGGATTGCCATGCCTGCAGCAAGGACGGTGGAACAGAAATGCGAGATGAAGGGCAAGCCTATGGACCTTCAGGGATTCAAATCCAAGGACTTCAACATTGAGAAGGAGGCTAAGGATGTTGCCCAGTCCCCTGCCGGCCGGGTATTCGTGCGCGCAGGAGGAGTGTTCCTCGGGAGTTTGCTGCTGATCATCGGACTCGGCGGACTTCTCGGAAGCATCTTCACCACATCACTTCCGGCCATCATCGGCCATGAAATAGCAGACGAGATCATGGATCTGGACGCAGGAGAACGGATGA
Source organism: uncultured Muribaculaceae bacterium (assembly GCA_964645495.1). GTDB lineage: Bacteria > Bacteroidota > Bacteroidia > Bacteroidales > UBA932 > Cryptobacteroides. The sequence goes on along the minus strand of CAZYCJ010000073.1, from coordinate 3,250 downwards.
TGGCTGAAATTCTGACCGGAGATACATTCTGGTGGCTCATCATGGTGATGCTCGGAATAGGATTCGTATGGTTCATCTACAACGGAGTGATGCTCCTCTTCGACTTTAAGACACCGTCATGGAGACCGGGTCTGATCCTGTTCCTGGCATGGATAGTGAGCATCTTCGTCATTGCTGCGTATGTCATTAAGAACGTAGCAGATGTTCTACCGATTCTGATGACGTGATTTTTTTGCCTACACGTTGTAGTTTTGGCATGATATCTGCGTCTAACGGATATAACATTAGGTGTTAGACATAAATATTGAACTTACAGAGTGACCGTCTGCCGAAGTGATCCGGCAGACGGTTTTTCTAGGTCTTTTCGAGAATATCCGCTGTCAATTCGAGCGAAGTCGGGAAATCTTTTCTATTTTTGTAAAATATGACGACATGCAACCAGCCGACAGAGAAGCATCCCCTGCAGCCCTTTCTTCCTGAAGGGGCCAGGACACTGATGCTCGGCAGTTTTCCGCCAAAACGTGAAAGATGGTCTATGGACTTCTTCTATCCCAACTGGATAAACGACATGTGGCGCATATGGGGACTTATTTTCTTCTCCGACAAGGACCATTTCGTCGCCCGTGGGGAGGACGGGAGTATCCTTAAGAGATTCGACCGTGAGAAATGCATGGAGTTCGCCTCAGGAAAAGGCATAGCGATGTATGACACTGCGTCTGAAGTCCGAAGACTGAAGGACAATGCTTCCGACAAGTTTCTGGAAGTGGTAATGCCGACCGACCTCAGAGATCTACTCGAAAAGATTCCTGAATGCCAGGCCATCGTCACCACCGGGCAGAAGGCCACTGATGTGATAGTGGAAAGTTTCGGTTGTGAAGAGCCACCAGTCGGAGGCTGGACCGAGTGCAAAATACCTGGGAAAACGCACTTGGTCCCCACAAAATCCGGGGTACCAAGTGCAGAAACACTGCAAAAGTGCGCGCGGTCCCTCAGGTTCTGGAGGATGCCGTCCTCATCCCGCGCCTATCCCCTCGCCTTAGAGAAAAAAGCAGGATACTACCGCACGATGTTCACAACCGAAAATATGATCTGATAATCAAATAAATCATTAAACATACATGAAAAGAATACTGATGACAATCACGGCATTAGCCGCCATGGTCTTCCAGACTGCAAGGGCTGACGAAGGAATGTGGCTTCCGTCCCTGATATCGCAAAGAATCGGCGACATGCAGGAAAAAGGGTTCAGACTAAATGCAGAAGACATCTACAGCATCAACCAGGCATCTCTGAAGGATGCGGTCGTTCTGTTCGGAAGAGGCTGCACGGGCGAACTCATTTCTCCAGAAGGCCTGCTCCTCACCAACCACCACTGCGGATATGGTCAGATCCAGCAGCACAGCAGCGTGGAGCACGACTATCTGAAGGACGGTTTCTGGGCGATGAGCCGCGAAGAGGAACTTCCTAACAAAGGACTCTCAGTAAGTTTTCTTGAAAGGATGGAAGATGTCACCGACATCATCCTCAAAGGATACGAGCCATCAATGACTGAGGAGCAGAGGGTGGCGCTTGTCAAGGAGAACAGCAAGGCCCTCATCGAGGATGTGACCAAGGATGGAAAAGGCCTCAGAGCCACTGTGGAGGCACTTTTCTACGGAAACCAATACTTCCTCTTCCTTTACAGGCAGTATGACGATGTGCGCCTCGTAGGAGCACCGCCTTCATCGATCGGCAAGTTCGGAGGAGATACAGACAACTGGATGTGGCCACGCCACACCGGAGACTTCTCCATGTTCCGCATCTACGCAGACAAGGACAACAATCCTGCCCCATATTCAAAGGACAATGTCCCATACAGGCCTAAGAAATATTTCAGGATATCCACAGGAGGCTTGCAGGAAGGCGACTTCACCTTCATTTACGGTTTCCCTGGACGTACTCAGGAATACATCCACTCGGAAGGTGTGAGGTACATCGAGGAGACAGGCGACCCCCACAAGATCAATCTGCGCACCCTCCGTCTGGACATCATGAACAGACATCAGGCCCAGAGCCAGAAGGTCCGCATCCAGTATTCATCAAAGAACGCAGGAGTATCGAATGCATGGAAGAAATGGCAGGGAGAGGTGAAAGGTATCCGCAAGATGAAGACCGTGCAGACCAAGCAGGCATATGAGAAGGCCTTTGCAGAATGGGCTGAAGGTACTGAATACGAGGGCCTCACAGACAAGATCGCCAAGATATATAAGGACCTCGAGCCATACCAGTTCGCGACAGACTACTACACGGAGACCGCACGGACTATCGAGGTGGCCAACTTCGCGATGAGCATGGCCCGTCTTTTCACAAAGACAGATTCGACGGTCACATTCAACAAAGAGAAGGCAAACGATCTCAGCGAATCGTTCTTCAAGGACTGGTACCTCCCTATCGACAAGGAATGCTTCACCGCAGTCATGAGCGAATATGAAAAGAATGTTCCCGAAGACTTCAAACCGGCCTTCTACAAGGAGCTGATGCAGAAGTACGGAACCACCGGAGCATGGGCGGAAGATCTCTTCGGCAGCACTATCTTCACTGATCCAGTCAAGGTGGCCGGACTTACCGAGAAGGATTTTGAGATGGTCAGGAATGACCCTGCCTTCATATTCTTCAACGAATTCCTGAAATGGTACACAGCGGAAATCCTGCCGCATACGACAAGACTGAACCAAGATCTCCAACTCGCCTACCGCGACTATATGCGCGGACAGATGGACTATGCGGAAACAACGGACGGAAAGGCAGGCCGCGAGGCCTTCTACCCTGACGCAAACCTCACGCTCAGAGTCGCATACGGCCACATCAAAGGCTACTCCCCAGCCGACGGAGTCTACTACACACCGTCATCTACGATAAAGGGCATAATGGAGAAGGACAATCCTGACATCTTCGACTACAACATCCCTCAGCGCCTTCGCGACATCAACGCAGAGAAGGATTACGGCCAGTGGACGGATGCCACAGGCGAGGTGCCGGTATGTTTCATCGCCACCAATCATACGACCGGAGGTAACTCGGGAAGCCCTGTCATCAACGAAAACGGCGACCTCATCGGCCTCAACTTCGACCGCGTATGGGAAGGCACCATGAGCGACATCGTCTTCGATCCTGAGATATGCAGGAACATCTCCCTCGATGTGAGATATGTCCTCTTTATAATAGACAAGGTGGCCGATGCCGACCACCTTCTCGATGAAATGACCTTCGT
>CAZYCJ010000072.1:0-10846 GCA_964645495.1 uncultured Muribaculaceae bacterium | reverse complement strand
TTACTCTTCTTGATGGAGATATGGATCTGGCCGGAAACTATCTCTACAACGGCACTGACAAGTTCGTGGAAGAGGAAAGTTCCAAGATTACATATCTCGATGACGGCAGCCGTCTCATCTATGACCAGAAAGGAACCAGCAGCACCTTCACTCAGGGACACAGGTTCGGTGTCCGTCTGGAGCACAAGTTTTCGGAGAATACATCCATCCTCTTCGAACCGCAGTTCAATTTCGGAAAGGGTTCTTTCAGCGAGTTCTCTGATTTCCAGACCTATACCGAGCGTGACAGCCAGCGTGATTCCACAAACAGGGGATATAACAGCAATGTCGGTGACAATGACAACTGGAGCACGAGCGGATTCCTGCTTTTCAGACAGAGACTCGGAAAGCCCGGAAGAACAATTTCGGCAAATTTCCGATACAGTTTCAGCAACAATGACATGTTTGGCTTCAACCAGTCTCTGACTTCGGTGAAGGACAACACAGGAGTGTGGACTGACGATCCTGTGAACCAGTATTTTGACCGGAATTCTCAGAGTGTGTCTTTGAACGGAAGGTTGGTATATACCGAGCCGATTACCCGGTATCTTTTCTTTGAGGCAAACTACGAATATGGTTGGGCAAGGAATACATCCTACAAGAATACTCTCAATAGTGCAAGCAACAATATAGTTGACGGACTGCTTGTCTATGATCCTGATGGAGCAAGCCCTGATGAAAGATATTCCAACAATATCCTCAACAGATCCATAACCCAGAGGGCCGGAGTGAACTTCAGTTATCAGAAGGATAAGTTCCGCGCTCAGCTTGGTGCCTCCCTCAATCCGACGGATACATATAATGAGACCACCGGACATGACCCCTACAGAAGCAAGGTGCTGAACTGGTCTCCTCAGGCTATGCTGAACTATGAGTTTACAGACAACTCGAACCTGAGGTTCTTCTATTTCGGACGTTCCAGCCAGCCTTCGACATCACAGCTCCTTCCTGTTCCGGACAACTCCAATCCTTTGAATATCTCGCTCGGTAATCCTGGGCTGAACCCGTATTTCAATCATAACGTGAGGGGTATGTTCAGTTATACGAACAAGAAGACCTTTACATCTGTAAACGCCCGTTTCGGAGGTGGTCTTGTGGAGAATGCCATAACTTCAGCCCAATGGTATGACCCTTCAGGAGTGCAGTACTCACTGCCTGTGAACGGCCCTGCGACCGGAAATGCAGACTTGAGGGTGATGGTCAACTCTCCTTTTGGAAAGACAGGACTGTCGATTTTCTCGATGACGAATGCACGCTACAACCGTTCGACCTCATATATCGGAACGGGTGCACTTGAGTCGTCTGAATATTACGATGCTGAGAATGCAAGCTTTGACTATAGCGCATTCGCAGCAGATTTTCCTGACCTGAATGATAGCGACCTGTTCGTCACCAACAAAACACAGACCATGAGCTTCACTCAAAGACTCCGACTCACCTATCGGAATGACTTCGTGGAGGTGACTGCCGGAGGAAGGACCAGAATGAGCAAGTCGTGGTACACAATGGAGAACAGTCAGCTTAACGCAACATGGAACAATCAGGTGCAGATGTCCATGAACTGGACCATTCCGGGAGGCATCAACCTTATCGCGAATCTGGACTACAACTGGTATAACGGCTATACGACACCTCAGGAGGACGAGTTTATCCTTAATGCGGAAATCACCAAGCTTCTTTTCAAGAAGAAGTTCACACTGGCGCTCAAGGCCTACGATATTCTCGGACAGTCGAAGAACCTGTCGGTGAGTGATTCTGCCAACTACCATCAGGAGGTGCGCAACAATACTTTGGGACGATATATAATCCTCTCACTGACATACAGGTTCGGTAATTTCAACGGTAACGGCCAGCAAAGAGGACCTGGTGGCCCGATGGGTGGTCCGCCTCCGGGACGCTAGATCCTCACGTCCTGAAACGGACAAGGAGGGCGAGGAGAAGCAGGATAAAGATGAAAGTGCAGACGCGTCCTGTGATGTCCCCGTGACTTACATAAAAGGTGATATCATCCCTGAGCGGGATATTTCCTTCGATCACAGCCGGCTCCCACCATGGGGTCGGCTGAATTATTTCTCCGGACGGACTGATGATGGCTGATATTCCGGTGTTGGCGCACCTTGCGATCGCACGTCTGGTCTCTATGGCACGCAGTGACGCATAGCTGAGATGTTGCCTGTATCCCGGAGTGTTGCCCCACCATGCATCATTGGTGATGATGGCCATGGCTCTTGCTCCTTTGAGGGTATATCCGGTATAGTATTCTCCGTAAACGGATTCATAGCATACGGCGCATCCGACAGGAATCCGTTCCCCGTCAGTTCCGCACACATTCAGCAGACTTATCTCCTCCTGTCCCACGCAGCGTCCCATCACGCCTCCCAGCAGGTCGTCTATCTTGCAGAACAGTCTCGGGTAAGGTGTGTGCTCCACTGCCACCACGAGTTTGCTCTTATGGAATACTTCGGTCCTTTGTGTGCCGTCTGTCATCAATGCAGAATTGTGTGCTTCCACCCATAAGCCGTCGTTGACTTTTCTCGCCGTGTGGGATGGAGCACTGTCTGACCTGATATAATCGTATGATGATGCTCCGAACAGCAGATTCACACCCGGATAATTCTTCAGGAATGTTGTGAACCTTCTCCATGTGCGGCTTCTCGGATAGTCATCACAGACGATGTCGCCGGTAAAGGTTTCAGGTGCCACAACCAGAAGGGGAGAGGTGCACGAATCGGCATGTCTTCCGGAGAGTTCCCTTTCCATCATCCCTTCCAGCAGGGCGTTCTGCTGGTCCTGGGTCATAGCCTGGAACTTGTTGTACGGGTCGATGTTCGGCTGGATGATCATGACCGGAAGACTTTCCTCCGCTTCCATGGCGGTCTTGTACTGTCTTCCGATGATGGCAGAGGCGATGAGAGGGAGGACTATAAGGCAGGCGAGTCCTGCGGGATATGCGGCTCTTGCCTTTTTGTTGAAGGTCATCCACCTTCCGTCAGAGAGACTTACGAGGATGCCGAAGATACCGAGGTTGGAAGCCCATACCCATAGCGAACCTCCAAGGGCACCTGTGAACTCATACCATTGGATGGCCCATGTACTGCGTGCAAAGGCGTTTCCGAGGACCAGCCATGGCCATGAGATTTCGGCATCGAAGTAGAACCTCTCCCACGCTATCCATGCCACTGCAAGGAAGATATAAGGGAGCGTACCTCTGAACTTCCTTTTGCTGAGCCTGAACAGTCCGAAGACCAGAGACATCTGGAATGCATTTGCAAATACGGCAAAGAGACCTCCTCCTATAGTGGCGTTGCATACCCAGAATGTGGTGAAGGCGTTCCACAGCACGAAAGCCGTGTAGTGATATATCCAGATGTGCTTCTTTCCCAGTTGAGTAGCTATCCTCTCCATGCAGAGCAGAGGAATGAAGCCGATCAAGGCCAACATGCCGGTGTGCGGCACAAGAAAAGGCACTGACATCAGTACCGCAAATAACAGGACAAGCCCCCAAAGCAATATGTTTTCTCTTTTCATAGATATGATCGTCTTAACTAGTACAAAGGTATAAATAAAATTACTATATTTGCTCGGTTTTGCGCTTATGGAATTGTTGATTCATATGCTTAAGGGATTCCTTGTCGGAATCTGCGCATCGGCTCCTTTGGGGCCGGTGGCGATTCTTGTTGTGCAGAAGTCTCTGAGCAAGGGACGAAAGTCCGGCTTTGTCTCAGGCCTTGGAGCCACAGTCGCCGACACCACATATGCGATGATTGCAATATTCGCACTTGCATTTGCTCAGAAGCTGATTGACAGTCACCAAAGCCTCATCCTGCTTGTAGGAGGAGTCATATTGGTGATCGTGGGAATCTCAATGGCGTTCTCCAACCCTTTCAGGAGAAGGAAGAGGGGACTGGCGGTCTCATCGGCCTCGCCAAAGGATTTCGGTCAGGCTGTAGCGATGGCCTTCTCCAATCCTGGGGCTATATTTGTGATGTTCACGCTGTTTGCTTTCTTCGGTCTTGCGGAAAATGAGCCTCATACCTGGCGGGTCGCTCCGATAATTCTGTCCGTCAGCGCCGGCTCGATCACCTACTGGTTCTTCATGTCATGGCTGGTCAGCCGATTCCGGGGTATGGTCAGGATGAAGACCATCGTATGGATAAATAGGATAACAGGTGCCATAATTGTCATCGTGGGTATCGCCCTCTTCAGTCAGGGACTCTTTAATGTGATATTTTACGGAAAACCTATCTTATAATCTGTATCATGGAAAAATCAAAAGTATTCTTCACGGATCTCAGGACCGTACCGGGCAATGATCTTCTCACCAAACTTGAAAGGCTGGTCAGAAGGGCAGGTATCGGGGACATAGATTTCGACGGCAAGTTCGTTGCCATCAAGATTCATTTCGGTGAACCTGGCAATATGGCCTATATCCGTCCGAACTATGCGGCCCGTGTGGTGGATGTCATACGCTCTCTTGGCGGCAAACCGTTCCTGACGGATTCGAATACTCTTTATACAGGCGGACGCTCAAATGCGGTGGATCATTTGAATGCGGCGATGGAAAACGGATTCAACAGGATCGGAGCCCATGCGGATGTCATTATTGCCGATGGACTCAAAGGGACTGATTACAAGGAAGTTCCATGTGGAGGAGCATATTGTCCGTCTCCTAAGATAGGTGCGGCTATTGCTGATGCCGATATCGTGATCTCGATGAGTCATTTCAAGGGTCATGAGCAGAGCGGCTTCGGCGGTGCCCTCAAGAACCTCGGTATGGGTTCGGCTAGCGTGGGAGGCAAACTCGAACTTCATTCTTCGTCCCAGCCAATGATCGATATTGACAACTGCATAGGCTGCCGTATCTGTGAGAAATACTGTCGCCATGATGCGGTGAAGGTCGTTGACAGGAAGGCTGTTATCGATTACAGAAAGTGCGTGGGCTGCGGACAGTGTGTGGCGGTGTGCCAGAAGTCCGCTGCCGTGATCAAGGACTATGATACATCTGAAGTCCTGAACAGCAAGATTGCCGAATATGCATATGCTGTCGTACATGGCAAGCCTTCGTTCCATATCAGCTTCATCATGAATGTGTCTCCGAACTGCGACTGCTGGAACCATAATGACGCCGCGATCATTCCTGATCTCGGAATCGCCGCTTCATTCGATCCCGTGGCTCTCGACTGTGCTTGCGCTGATATGGTGAAGTCAGCACCGGCTCTTGTCGGTAATGCTGTTTCCGATAAGGACATGGGTCATGAGCATGGAGAAGGCTGCGGTTGCGGACACCACCACCACCATAGTGGCGAGGATAAGTTCCGTATTGTCCATCCCGATACTAATTGGGAGGCAGGTGTCGAATACGGCGAGAAGATAGGGCTTGGGTGCCGTGAATATGAACTGATCAAGATCTGATGAAAATGAAGGAAAAGACACAGAAGAAAGGATTTTTCAGACACTGGATAGTGCGTAATCTGCTGTTAGCATTGGGGATCGTAGTTGTTCTGGTCATCGGGGCGATGATTTTTCTCAATGTCGTGACTCAGCACAACAAGGAGATCAGTGTGCCTGATTTCTCGAACATGACTCTGTCGGAGGCTGAGTTCACAGCCTCGCAGGCAGGAGTGCGGCTTGAGGTCACCGACTCGGTATTCGTAAAGAGAATGAAGAGGGGAGCGGTCTACAGACAGAACCCTCCTGCAGGCTCGAAAGTCAAGGAAGGACGCCGTGTCATCTTGACGATCAATGCTGTCAATGCAAAGAAGGTTACAATGCCCGACCTTGTGGGACTGTCCATGCGTCAGGCTAAGGCTGAACTCCTTTCGCGCGGCCTTGTCCTCAACAGGCTTATCTATGTCCAGGACCTTGCTACAAACAATGTGCTTCGTCAGTTGCGCGGAAACCGTGAGATAGAGCCTGGTACAATGGTGGAGAGCGAGTCTGCCATAGATCTTGTGGTGGGGCTAAATTCCCTTGACAATGTGACTTATGTTCCGGATGTATCGGGACTCAAGAACCTCAGCGCTGTCGAGGCCATACATGACCATTCCCTCAATGTGAAGACCTTGAAGTTCGACAATACGGTCAAGGATTATGATGATAGTCTGAATGCGATGGTCTATCGTCAGGAGCCTGCCGCTTCGGATTCGATAAAGGTGAACATGGGTGATGAGGTAGTGCTGTATCTTACTGTCGATCAGGCACGCATACCTGTAAAGGAGGTGGTGCAATGAACAGTTATCTTGAATTCGAGGACGACCCGATGATGGATGTCGATGTGGATGTTGCGGGAGATGAGGTCGCGTATGAGGACGAGCAGCAGGAGATGTTCGAGCATTATAGGTTCGACATCGCTGCAGGACAGGTGCCGATGCGGGTCGACAAGTATCTTGCGACCCATATGGAGTATACGTCCCGCCATCGTATCCAGCTTGCCATCAAGGCTGAGTATATCCGTGTGAACGAAAAGATCGTCAAGGCCAATTATGTTGTCCGTCCGGGCGATGTCGTGAAGTTCGTGATGCCTTACCAGCGTCGCGGGCTTGAGATACTTCCTGAGGATATTCCTTTGAACATTGTCCATGAGGATGATGATGTGCTTGTACTCAACAAGGAGGCAGGCATGGTGGTACATCCCGGTCACGGCCATTTCAGCGGCACTCTTGTCAATGCTCTTGCCCATCATCTGGGCATATCGCAAGGCCCTGATGCAGAGGATGAAAGGATGGGTGTGCTCGTGCATCGCATCGACAAGGACACTTCAGGTCTTCTCGTGGTGGCAAAGAACGACGAGGCGCAGCTCGACCTTGCAAAGCAGTTCTTCGTCCATTCGATCGAACGCAGATATGTCGCCATCGTGTGGGGCAATCTCAAGGATGACGAGGGCACCATCACAGGCAATATCGGACGTGATCCTAATGACAGGATGCGTTTCAAGGTGTTCCCTGACGGAGATCATGGAAAGCATGCTGTCACGCATTACAGGGTGTTGGAGAGATTCGGCTATGTGACTGTGGTGGAGTGCCGTCTGGAGACGGGCCGTACCCATCAGATCCGCGTGCATTTCAACTGGATAGGACATCCTCTCTTCAATGACTCCCGTTATGACGGATCGGAGATCCGCAAGGGAACGATATACGCCAAATACCGTCAGTTCATCGAGAACTGTTTCAGGCTCCTTCCGAGGCAGGCCCTTCATGCCAAGACCTTGGGATTCGTGCATCCCCGCACCAAGCAGATGGTAAGGTTCGATTCGCCTCTTCCTGACGACATGCAGGCCCTCATCGACAAATGGCGCAAATACTCCGAGAACATGTCTCAGTTCCTGGAAGAAGAAATATGATAACCGGTCACATGATGTTTTTGTAAGTATTTGATATATAGGTGTTTATAAAATAAGGCTGTTGCTGATACCCCTGCGAAAAGGTGTACTGGTAACAGCCATTTTGCTAAGAGTGTTTATAAGTTGTTGATTAACAATTTTTTATAGGGACGTTTCAAATAGTGACTGTTCCCGGTCGTTTCAAATTTTTACTTTCCTCCCCCCCCCTCTCTCTCTTGATCCGTAAAGTCATAGTTATATTTGCTGTGAATCATTTTAAATTCACAGTTATGGCAAAAATTGATATTCAAAGATTATCTGATGTTTCGCATTTGAAACACTCATGGTCTCAAGTGAAGGCCAAAGGTGCATCTTCTGGGATTGACGAGGTTTCAATAAATGATTATGAAACCATGTTGGATAGAAGATTGAGGAGCCTTTCAGACGCATTGCTGTCAGGTACTTGGCGCCCGAACCCCTATCTCAATGTAAGGATACCGAAGAAGGATGGTGATACCAGACTCATAGGAATTATGAGTGTGGAGGATAAAATTGTCCAAAACGGTATTAAGATCTTGATTGAACCAGTATTGGACAGATTGTTTTCATCTTCCAGTTATGCCTATCGTCCTGGGAAAGGACATGTGAAGGCTATTAGAAGAACATTTGCGGAATGTTGCAGAAAAAGCAACAATGTATATATGAGGATGGATATCGATTGCTTTTTTGACACGATAGACCGAAATCTTCTTTTTACTCGTTTGAAGCATATTCCTTCCATAGGTGATGGTATCCGTAGCCTTATCGAACTATGTCTTACGATGGGTAGGATTAATGACAAGATGGAATGGGAAGAATCGGAATTCGGTATTCCGCAAGGTGCCATCCTGTCTCCATTGATGGCAAACTTTTACCTGATATCTTTTGACCAGTCTGTTTTATCTAAGACCTCAGCCTATGTGAGATATTCTGATGATTTCGTAATTCTGTGTTCTTCAGTTGAAGAGGCTGAAGAACTTAGGCTCCAAGTATCTTCTTATCTGAATGATAGGTTGCATCTTAAATTGAATGATGATGTCAAGATAGGACAAGTTGCTGATGGGTTTACCTTTCTAGGTTTGATTTTGTCGAAGAATGGAATTATGATCTCAGAGGAAAAGTTGCAAGACTTGAAATCTCGGATTTCAAATATTATCGTCAAGAATGGAGTATTGGATCCTAGATATTTGAAGTCTTTAGATGGGATACGGAGATATTATGCTGCGCTCTTGCCAGTTTCTTTTTCGGATCAATTTGATGGTCTGCTTATAGATTCCTTTTCAGATTATATGTCAGCATCTCCCATGAAACCTTCTGAACGGAGAAAATTAATAGGACAATTGTTGCCATTCAATCCAAAGAGGACAATCAAGGATTTGCTCAGCGCGATAAATGCGAAAATGCCAGATGTTCCAGTTGTAAGCAGTGATATAGTCAGCAATAAGAAACTGATTGCTTCCAGAAAGTTGGAATATCGTAGACGTGAGATGGAGAATACTGAAATAATAGTTTCTTCTCCAGGATATTTTATTGGATTGAGCAATAGAGGAGTTACATTGCGCAAGAACGGTCAACCGCTTCGGGTTCCTCCGGCATCGGCATTGAGGCATATAACCGTTATATCTGATGGAGTCACCCTGTCTAGCAATCTCATACGGTTTTGTATGGAGAAAGGAGTGCCGATAGATTTCTTTGATCGTCATTGTAATCATATTGCATCGGTTCTTTCTCCGGTTTTTATGCAGAGTTCTTTGTGGGAAGCGCAGAGAATACTGGCTATAAGCGAACGCATCAAACTTGCAGAACGAATAATAGTCGGGAAAATCAAGAATCAGATGAACTTATGCAAGTATTTCAATAAGTATCATAAGACCGTAGGAGTTGAGGCCCCATTCGATGTTCTTTTCAGTTCTCTGTCAGAAGTTCTGGAGAAGATCAAGAAGACGAACTTTTTGGACCCGAAGTCTCTGATGGGATACGAGGCAGTTGCAGCTGAGGCATATTGGGAATACATTCGACAGTTAATGGCAGACGATGGTGTCGGGTTTTATTCCAGAGTTAAGAAGGGTGCTTCAGACTTGGTTAATTCTATGCTTAATTACGGATATTCATTACTATATCCGCGTATTTGGCAGGCAATATTGAAGAAGAAACTTAATCCATACGTGGGTTTGGTACATTATTCTGAAGGTAACCCGAATTTGGTTTTCGATGTGATTGAACTGTTTCGTTCCCAGGCAGTGGATCGTGTAGTTATCTCTATGATTCAGAAAAAGGAACCTTTGATTATGAAGAATGGTCTGCTGGATGAGGAGACAAGAAATATTTTGACTCGTCATATAATGGAGCGCTTGAGCAGATATGAAAAGTATAGAGGCGAAGAAAGACGTCTGTCGGAAATCATTGAACTGCAAATCGGTGAGTTGGCTTCTGCAATAGTTTCAGGTACAACATATAGACCATATATAGCAAAGTGGTGAATTATGAGGGCAAAGAGAATATTCTGTATTGTTGCATATGATGTTTCGTTGGCTAAAAGACGAAATAGGTTGGTGAAACTTCTGGAACCATATGGGAGGAGGATAAACAGAAGTGTATATGAATGTATGTTCACTGACGTGCAACTTAGACGTCTCAAGGAGCAGATTGCTTTAATCTTGTCTCCAGGAAAGGATCAGGTGGTAATATATCCTATATGTGTGTCGTGCTATACGAGAGCGGTGTATATCCCTGAGATTAAGAGGGATTTCAAGGTGGTTGCTCTGTTTGATTGATCATTTGCGAATATTGAGTAAAAGGGTATGCGGCTGATAATCAGTGTAAAAGCGGTAGTGGCTTCTTTTCTGTGTTAGTGGGAATCTTCGCAAATGTGTTTTCTTTCCTTGACTATGTAGGGATTTGCGAAAGTTTTAAAAAATAGATTAATCAGAAGTGTGCCTATGGATACTGTTTTTCGAAATTGGGAGAAACTGCGAAAAGTTCGATTTGTCTTGAGCTACCATTATTATTGGCTCTAATATGCTGTAAATGGGAAATTGATTTTGTTCAGTTGTTTTTTAGGGTATTCAGAAACATAAAAAAACGTTATATTTGCGAAGAAAATCACTAAATTCTTAATGTTATGATTTACAATATGTTCAAAAAGTCATCAATTTTAAGATATGTGATTGCTGTTGAAAATCATGAGGTTGTAGAAGCCTGTATTTGAACGGGTATGACAACGCAATCTCGAAATTTTGAGTAGCTTCTGCAAGTTGTAGAAGCCTGTATTTGAACGGGTATGACAACTTTGGCTTAGTAACGTTTTCCTCATCAAAGATGAGTTGTAGAAGCCTGTATTTGAACGGGTATGACAACTCTGCAACTTGAAAAGCATATACTGCTCTTGCTTCTGCGTTGTAGAAGCCTGTATTTGAACGGGTATGACAACATTCCGGAGATTTATTTTGT
>CAZYCJ010000071.1:0-10935 GCA_964645495.1 uncultured Muribaculaceae bacterium | reverse complement strand
CATATCAGCATCAGAGTACCAATTAAACTAATGATCAAATTCGAATTACTTTTTTCCATTTTTCTTCACTTTGTCTGTAATATTGCAAGAATAACTAGATTCGGGCAAAATATAATGGAAAAATCAATCAAACAAGCAATTCTGCAAGCGAACAACGCCCTGATTTATGTAATGTTAATAAATAAGTTGCATCAGTTGATAGGTTTGATACTGAGAAGTCACTCATTGGCTTTCGCTGATCTCAACTGTCAGTGGCTGATTTTTTCAGTTTGGTATCAGTCAGGCAGCTCTTATGCATTTTGCAACCAGGTTGCAGAACTTAGGCAATATCTTTGTGCAATATCAAAATAAATGACTGATATGGCACATTTTCATTCACATACCACCCATACTGATCCTTCCGTAAATACTCCTGTCAGGACATTATATATATGTCTTGCCATCAATCTCATATTCGTTGCAGCCGAGGCATTTGCCGGATGGAAAAGCAACTCGACAGGACTTCTTTCTGACGCCGGGCATAATCTTAGTGATGCCCTCGGACTGCTGCTGTCACTTGCTGCGATCTACTTGTATCGGTCAGGGAACAAGTCAAGTCAGACCGTATCCAGATATATCACACTCGCAAACGGGCTTCTTCTGCTTGGCGCAATTGTTCTGATAGTCTATGAAAGCATAGACAAGATCATCACTCCCCAGGAAGTCAATGCTACAGCCGTCATAGCCGTCTCATCTGTCGCAATCCTCATAAACGGACTTACAGCGTGGCTGCTGATGAAAGGTCAGGGAGATGACATCAACATCAAGGCTGCATATCTGCACGCTGCAACCGATGCACTCGTATCAATCAGCGTCGTAATTTCAGGTATCATCATTTCAACGACCGGGTGGAACATGATAGATCCGCTGCTCAGCCTTGCTGTCAGCGTATTCATCGCGTTCCCGACAATAAAACTCATTCGCACTGCATTGAAAACAATCAGAAACCGTTAAATTTGCAGACTATGCAGGAAATAGAGAGAATACTTACTGACGCAGATGTGAAACCTACAGCGATACGCTTGATGGTAATGAAGGAAATCATCGCCATCGGCCATACTTTCACTCTCTCTGATATGGAAATCAGGCTTGAAACCGTTGACAGATCCACCCTATTCAGAACTCTCACGCTGTTTCTGGAACACAGGCTTCTGCACGAAGTCGATAACGGAAGTGGTTCAAAGATCTACTGCAGATGCGAATGCAGAAGCCCCCATACCTCGCATATCCATTTTACCTGCACATCCTGCGGAAAGACGTTCTGCATAAAGGACATTGACACCTCTTCCATTCCACATCCGGAAGGATTCACCATCAAAGAGACCAACTGCGTGATGAAAGGGCTGTGCCCGGATTGCACGATTAAAAAGTGATACCCACTTCCTCAGTTCCGTTATTATAAATTTTTTGTCGGAAATTTATAATAATTATGATATAGACAATCACTTACTTTGTCAGGTTTAGATTAATTAGAGTTATGCCTCTGCTGACATTGAAAGAGATTGCCGGACTGTTGAACTTTATCATCAGCGACAAACTGATATTTAAGATCAAACAGGTATAAATGTATATATCTGGAAAGTCAGAGGAATAAGAAACTCCTGAGTAAAATGATGCATAAGATACTGATACTATCCTGTAGCACCGGTGAGGGACACAATTCTTCTGCCAAGGCTCTTAAACATGCCATCAGGAATGATGGCATGCAGTGCGAAATATATGACGCATTGGGACTTGCCGGGAAACGGTTATCCAATAAGGTTTCAAGAATATATGAGATGTCCGTCAGGACATCATTATTCGGCATTGGATACGCTATCGGAGAGTGGTACAGTTCCATCAGATTCAAACCACGCTCTCCAATATATTGTTTCAATAAAACCTATACAAACGACCTGCACAATCTGATTTGCAGCAATAGATATGATGCAGTAATCTGTACCCACCTATTCCCGGCCCATGCGATATCGTTCATAAAGGAAAAGCATTCCCTTTGTTTTCCGGCATTTTTTGTCGCTACCGACTATACGTGCTATCCGTTCTTGAATGAAACGGATCTAGACGGATACATGATAGCTCATCCCGATCTGATTGAGGAATACGTCAGGAAGGGCGTTCCGGCAGATAAAATATATCCTACCGGAATCCCTTGCAGTTCAGACAACACTGCCGGGAAAAGGTCCAAAACGAAAGCCCGACAAGAAATCAATGAAATATATTCATGGCCAGACCAACCGGATAATGGTAAGTGGTTTGTAATAATGGGTGGATCTATGGGATTCGGCAATATGAAGAAACTTATCGGACATTTGCTAAATAAATGCACTGCTGCTGATAGGATAATCTGCATATGTGGAAAGAACATAAAACGGCAAAATGAGATATGCAATGCTTTTTCTGAATCTGCAATAGTAAAGGTGGTCGGATATACAGACCGGGTTATGTTGTTTATGGATGCCTGCGATGTGCTGTTTACGAAACCGGGAGGATTGACAAGTACTGAAGCAATTAACAGGGGTATACCTCTGATTCACACAACACCTATCAAAGGGATAGAAGACAAGAATGCAGGTTTCTTTCACGAACGTGGTATGTCCTATAGTTCCACTGACTCACAACAGCAGAGCGAATATGCGTTCCGGTTGTGTGAAGATAAAGACTATAGGAAAGCGATGCTTCAGTCTCAGATGAACAATAGAATGGAATCGGCTTCCGCCAACATACTGAAAATAATAAAACAGAAGATTCAATGAATGCGCTTGCCAAAATGACTCGCTTTTCAAGAGTGATACTGTATATTTCAGTTATTCTGCTTGCCGCACAAATCATATCTATGATTTTTGTGGACACCGATACCGCTGTCGGACATATCGCATTTCAGATCTTTGAAAATCTTCTTATGATCATAGTGATTCTTTTACCACCCTTATTGGGAAAAACGACAGGAAAGACTATACCGATGGCGATGGAAATCGCATTTGTCGGATTCTGTTTTGCATCCTTGGTGATGGGTGATCTGTTTGATTTTTATGGACGATTTAAATGGTGGGACATGGCTCTTCATGTCATTTCAGGCATTATGCTCGGAATCATAGGGCATGCAATGATTGTTAACATCAACGGGGTTGACATAAATAAAACTCAATTACCATTAGTTTTTGAAGTATTGTGGATATTATGCTTTGCATTGGCAGCCGGTGCTATGTGGGAAATATGGGAATATGTTACGGACGGTATTTTCGGCCTCAATTCCCAAGAATTCCTCCTGACAAGCGGAACTTTTGACGACTCAACCCCTCTTATGGGAAGAGCGGCCCTGAAAGATACTATGGAAGATCTTATTCTGGACTTTTTCGGTGCTTTTGCAGTCGCAGCATACGTCATATTAGCAAAAGTCATCAAAAATATTAAAAACAAATATGTATTGGACACTTGAACTTGCTTATCATCTTGATGATGCACCTTGGCCGGAGGGATTTTCTGTGGAATGAGGAGGAATATTGATAGATTCTGACCTCTACTACAGGAACTGATATTCGAGATCTGAGTTATAATTAAAGGCCTATAACTATAGTGAGGCACTGATTTAGTAGTTTTTTTTCAAAAAGATACAGAAATGAGAACATCAAGAATCAATCGGATTGTCATCGCCTTGATGGCGACAGTCATAATCTCATGCGAAAAATCTGACATCAGTCAGTTTGAGGGAGCATATACCTTCAAGACAAGCGGAAAGGTCGCATTGCTACCGACAGACTATGTAAACGCAACAGATGAAGAGAAAGCCTATATGGCTTCCGTCGGAATAAGTTATGAACAAGTATGGGTGGCACTGCAACCCGAGCAAGGTCAGATGCATATAAGAAAAACGGATGAAGATAGCGGCTCCGTCATAATAACCTTCAACAACCTTTGGGGTAATGCCTGCAAAGCATCGGCTGTGGTGAAGGACAATCTGATTTCCATTCAGGAACCGGAAGAAAAGACCGTGTCGCTGACCGATGGCGGATCAGTGCTGGGTGGTGGTTTCGTGACATATTCAGGAAGCGGAACAAGATACGAAGACCTGGTGACCATGGATTTTACATATCAAGGAACCCTTACGGTTAACGACATAAGTATGACGATTATGGACAGTAAGGTGGAATGCATAGCTACACAAAACAAATGAAAAATATAGTAAAGACAATAATCACGTCATCTGCTTTCATGGCGTTCATCTCATGTGGCACATCTGAACAACGTAATCAATTCTCTAAAGAAGAACGGATCGTGGAAGTCGGAGTGATAAAGGCTACAGAACTTGATACAGACGTGGCTCAGACATACGTGGGATCAGTAGAACCCTCAAAGAACACATTGATTTTCTCGCAGGCATCCGGAACAATCACTGAACTGAACGTCCGCAAGGGCAGCCGTGTCAAGAAGGGATATGTAATGGCTGTGATTGAGTCGGAGCAGGTCAAGTCGATGTATGAAATTGCGAAGTCAACGTTGATTCTCGCAGAGGACGGTTATGAAAGGGCAAAGAAAGTATATGCTTCCGGCGGCATCTCAGACCAGAAATTCGAAGAAATAAAATCGGATCTGGCAAAGGCACAGGCAAGCGAACGGGCAGCGAAAAACGCCTTGGATAATTGTCATGTCAAGGCTCCTTATGACGGGATTGTCAATGAGGTCTATGCAGAACCGGGAACTGAGGTATCTATAGGGAATCCATTGACTCGGATTCTTGATATAAATGAGGTTGAAATATCCTTTTCTGTGCCGGAATCAGAGATAGGACATATCGCTCATGGTCAGCATGCCCTGGTCAAGGTACCGGCATTAGGAAAGACTATAGAAGCGGCCGTGTCGGTCACAGGGCATACGGCCTCTTCCGTATCTCACACTTATGAATGTCAGGCGGTTCCGGAAAAGACTGACGCTCTCCTGCCGGGAATGTCGTGCAGGGTAAGTCTGTCCAGGGAAGGAAAGTCGTCACTGACAGTCCCTGTCCATGCAGTGATGACGGATGCTTCCGGACGATATGTGTGGATTGTGACTGACGGAAAAGTGGGAAAAAGGTATGTCACAGTATCAGGATATAACGGGGACGGAGTGACCATATCGGAAGGACTCGAAGATGGGACTTTGGTGATAATAGATGGAAGACGCAAAGTATCTTCAGGCATGAAGGTCAAAACGGTTGAAAGATGAAGAGACTGACAGGTATCACAGGATACGTAGAATTTGCAATAAGACACAAGAAGATCGTATATGCGGTTGTGGGGATTCTTGCCTTGGCAGGAATCGTTTCGCTGGAATATATGAACAAGGATGAATTCCCGTCTTTTGAAATCAAGCAGGGACTGGTGGTGGGCGTGTACCCGGGGGCATCCATAGATGAGGTCGAGCAGCAGATGACGATTCCTTTGGAACAGACGCTCATTTCATTTCCTGAAGTCAACAGAGAGACTATAAGGTCGATAACAAAGGACGGAATCTGCTATATATACACTGATCTGACCTGCTCTCCTGAAGACAAGGATGAGGTGTGGTCAAAGATAAAGCTGAAACTTCAGGCAGAAAAGCTTTCTCTCCCCGTCGGGGTCCTTGGAGTCGCCGTCCTGGATGATTTCAGCTCACTGAATTCAATTCTCATAGCCATACAGTCAAATGACAAAAGCCATACTGAACTTGAAGAGTATGCAGATGCATTATGTGCTTCATTAAGGCGCATCCCAGAAATGGCCGATGTTTCTGTCATAGGAACACAAAGCGAAGAAATAGCCGTTGTAGTAGATAATGACAGGCTGTCGTCGTACGCTGTCAGCGCGTCATCATTGATGATGCAGTATCAGATGTCCACGACAGCCGTTCCTTCCGGAACATATAAGTCCGCCGATGTTCATGCATCCGTCAATATCAAGGAAAATATTTCCTCAGAAATGGAAGTGGCGGAAAAGATTGTACATTCGGATGCAGATGGGAATATTATAAGACTGAAGGACATTGCAGACATACAGAGGCGCGTAAAGGATCCGGATTCCTATATTACTTTCAACGGGAATCCTTGCCTTGTCCTGGCATTGGAAATGAAGCCGGGCAATAATATAGTTGCATTCGGCAGGGAAGTTGACACCGTAATCAGCGAGTTTTCGAGGGATCTTCCCGAGAGTATCACAATGAGCAGGATCTCTGACCAGCCTGAGGTCGTGAACAATTCGGTGAAGTCCTTTCTGAGTGACCTTGTCTATGCCATGATTGTCGTCATACTTGTAATGCTGCTGCTGTTCCCGCTCAGATCTGCTTTGATCGCTTGTTCCGGACTCCCTATATGCACAGCCCTTACAATAGCGGTCATGTTCCTTGCAGGAATCGATCTGAATACTGTCACTCTGGCGGCATTGATCGTCGTCCTCGGTATGATTGTGGACGACTCCATCATTACCATGGACGCTTATATAGTAAAGCTCAAGGAGGGATACAGCCGTCAGGAAGCAGCGAAAAGAAGCATAAAGGAAATATTCTCTCCGACACTGGCAGCCACACTTGCAATCAGTGCAATGTTCTTTCCTGTCAAAATGATCATCACCGGGTATCTTGGCGATTTCGTCAGCCTCTTGCCATGGGTGATTGCAATAGCTCTTCTGTTCTCGCTGGTATATGCGGTGTCAGTAGTGCCCTCGTTGGAAATCAGATTCATCAAGGTAAACGAGAAGAAGAACATATTTGAAAGAGGACAGGACAAGGTATTCGGATTGATAGAGAGTGCTTATGCAAGGCTTGAGAGACTTTGTTTCCGACATCCGGCAGCGACGGTCGGAGTCGGTATTCTGGCACTTGTGCTTGCTTTCATATGCTTCAGGAACATCAATGTGCAGATGATGCCGAAAGCTGCAAGAGATTATTTCGCCATTGAACTGGAAGTGGAAAGCCGCAACGGCATTGACCGGACCAGACAGGTCGCGGACTCAATCCAAAGGATGCTTCTCTCTGACGATCGTGTGGAATCAGTCACTTCGTTCATCGGTACCGGAGCGCCACGGTTCACTGCAACATATTCACCAATAGCACCGGACAGACTAAAGGCGCAGATAATAGTAAACACCACTTCCATAAAGGCTACAGATGAATTGCTTAAAGAATATGAAAGAGATCATGAGAATATTTTCCCTGATGTACTTGTAAGATACAAGCAGATAGATTATCAGGCGGTCGAGGCTCCGATCACGATCACTCTTAAAGGAGAGGATAGAGATGCTTTCGCAAAGGCCGCAGAAGACATCAAAAGATATATGATGACACTGGATCAGGATGTAATGTGGGTACATTCGACCAATGACATGTATGAACCTGTCATCAACATCTCCCCATATCCGGACGAGGCAGCTCGTCTTGGAGTCAATGAAGGGTTGCTCTCTCTGTCGCTGTCAGGCATTCTTGACGGACAGAACATCGCGACTCTATGGGAAGAGGATAAAGCGATTCCGGTCAATCTGTATTCTGATTTATCTAATGTAGGGAATGTTCAGGAAATAGATAATATTCTGATACCGACCGCGATACCTGGAGTCGATGTTCCTTTGAGACAAGTCGCGGAAGTTGAGCCTGACTGGCAACCTTCTATGCTGGAGAGGTATGGGAACGAAGCGTCCATCAGCATCTTCGCCGACATGAAATTCGGAAAAAGCCAGCCCGTGGCGGCAAAGAAGATAAAGGATTACATAGAGTCTGAAATTGTGCCTACGTTGCCGAAAGGCACTGTTGTGGAATACCGCGGATTGTCGGGAACGAATGATCAGGTGATTCCGGAAATCATACTGTCCGTGATTGCAGCAGTGACGGTGCTGATTATATTCATGGTTTTCCATTTCAAGAAGTTGTCTCTTGCCCTGCTGACTCTCGCGATGAGTACATTATGTCTCTTTGGTGCATTCATCGGGCTATGGCTGTTCGATCTGGATCTCGGACTGACTGCGATTCTTGGAATCATAAGCCTGATCGGTATAATTGTCAGAAACGGAATCCTTATGTATGAATATGCTGAGGAACTCAGATTCAAGCAGGGCTATAATGTCAAGGAAGCAGCAATGTTGGCGGGACAGAGAAGAATGAGACCGATATTCCTGACATCATGCACAACAGCTTTGGGAGTCCTCCCGATGGTGACCGGAGGGGACCTGTTATGGCAGCCTATGGGAGTCGTCATCTGTTTCGGTACCCTGCTTTCCATTGTTCTTATTGTCCTTGTCATGCCCGTTTCTTACTGGCTGATTTTCAGAAACAAAACAAATACTGTAAAAGATGAAGAATAAGATAATAACAATCGTTCTGCTGCTGGCTGCTTCCGGTAGAGCATCTGCTCAGGAACCTGTCAATCTGTCATTGAAGGACTGTCTTGACCAAGGAGCAGTAAATGCAACGGCGGTGAGAAACTCTCATCTGGATCTGGAATATGCAAGAGCCCGTAAGTCAGAAGCATTTACATATTATTTCCCGGAAATCAAAGCATCAGTGACAGGGTTCCATCTCAGCGAGCCCTTGCTGACAATTGATGCGAGGGACCTTCTCGGAACTTCCGACATGGCCTACAATCTTGCATGGCAGTTCGAAACGTTTGCCCGGATGAACGGTCTGAGCACATCATATTCCTTTATCCGAAATGGATTTTCTGCAGGACTGTCAGTCATGCAGCCGATATATGCCGGAGGCAAGATACTCAACAGCAACCGACTGGCTGCAATAGGAATCCAGGCGGCCGAAATAAAAGGGACGGCCGCCTTGAGGGACAGTAATATCGAGATCGAACAGAAATACTGGACCATAGTCTCCCTACAGGACAAACTCACGACAATAGAGGCAGGCTTCAACTTGTTGGATTCTCTTCAAAAGGATATAGATGCCGCTTATAAGGCAGGCCTGGCCATTGAACGGAATCTTCTTGAAGTCAGGCAGGAATACAATTCGCTCAAGGCACAACGCTCAAAACTGCTCAGCGGTATCCGTCTCGCGAAGATGGATCTGCTCAATATGACGGGCATCCCGTACACCGTGGTGAAGATGCCTTCCGAAGAAACTCCACCAAATATTGACGATTTTGTTCTCTCCGACAATCTTCCTTACTTACAGGAGCCGTCAGATTATTATTATGATCCTGAATATGCGCTTGATGATATGACCGAGTCAAAGCTTCTGGAGTTGTCCGTAAAGTCACATGAACTGCAGAAAAAGATCATCCTGGCCGATGCCTTGCCGCAGATCGGCATAGGTGCCACCTATGGCTATGGAAGACTGATCGGCACACCAAAACTGAGTGGAGGCATCTTTGCAGGAATACAGATTCCCTTGTCGGACTGGGGTAAGGTGACTCACAGGATGAGACAGGAAGAGGCATTGATTCAAAAGGCAGTCAATGACAGAGATTATCTTACCGGCCAACTGATTCTTCATGTCAGACAACTTTGGGAAGGTGTTCTGTCATCATGGGAAATTCTTGGAATTGCGAAGGATGAGGTGGAATTGAAAAGAATCATTCTACGTCAGGTCGAGGATGATTATAATGCAGGAATGACTACACTGACACGGGTGATTGAGGCTCAGAGCAGACTGAGGTCAGCAGAAACCGAACTTCTTGATGCAGAAATCAATTACAATAACTCTGTCAGCAAGTATATGGCAATGAGAGGGATATAGCCGGATTCCGGATCCGGAACTTATGAAATCATTCTATATTCTTTGGCAGTCCTCCCGAATTTGTTTTTGAATACCCGACAAAAATACGATGGTTCGGGTATCCCTACGGCAACGGCAATCTCGTTTATCGGCATATCGCTTCCCGAAAGCATCTCGCAGGCGATGGAGAGCCTTCGCTCCTGCAGAAACCGGCAGAATGTCATTCCGAAATTTTTCTTGAAGAACAGACAGAAGGCAGTCCTGTTCATCCCTACGTGCGACGCGATATCATCCAATGTGATGTTACGTCTGTAGTTGCAGTTTACATAACTGGTAATCTGTGATATCCTTATCTTTGCCTTGTCCTTTATTCTGACATCTGCAATCTGCTCTGCGGAATTGTCATCTGAAATGCAGATCAGCATCTCGAACAATGAAAGCAGGCGTCCGGCAGGAGTCTCATCACACATACGCACCATTATATCATACAGCAGGTCACGTGTCCCGCTGCAGAATATATGAGCCTCATTCATAGCCGATATTTTCCCTGCTGCATCCGACAATTCTGGAAAATCCGCGGCCGTTTTTTTCAGAAATTCTGTATCAAAAAATAAAGACACATTCTCGATATTGCCATCCTCGTCCGCAACCTCCTTGTCAAAGTGCCAGCAGTGATCTATACCGGGAGGAATCAGTACCACATCTTTTTCAGTAAACCGTGAAGATTTATCTGAGATCAACCGGACCCCACAGCCGGTGATCACGCAGGACAGTTCCCATGTCGGTTGAGAATGCACAGGTATCTGCTTGTGGTATGGCAGGTGTATGTGGTCAAAACCAAATGAGGTCGTCTTTTTCATAATTGTATTTCTGTCAATTTATTCAAATAATAATGGAACAATATCTAAAATGCGAATATAATACAATTATATAATATGTATGTTCAATCTTATTGAGATAATTCGCGGTATCTTTGCCACCTCAAACCATAATCCGAATGAACACAAACGTATATCTTGCCTCCAAACCGAGGTATGAAATCCTTGACGGACTCAGAGGAGTCGCTTCCGTGCTTGTAGTATTGTTCCATCTTTTAGAGACATACTCCGGCGGACAGGCACATCAGATAATCAATCACGGGTACCTTGCCGTGGATTTCTTCTTCATTCTTTCCGGTTTCGTCATCGGATATGCATACGATGACCGCTGGGACAGGATGACGACCTGGGGATTCTTCAA
>CAZYCJ010000070.1:0-10941 GCA_964645495.1 uncultured Muribaculaceae bacterium | reverse complement strand
CAGTATCCCATAAATGGATCCTTTCTTCCCCAAAAATAATCAATACCACATGATTCCTTCCATTGGTCTCCAATTCCATGGTCCGCTCGTGTAGCTCCTAGATTCCTATCCTGGACAATGAAAGAACCTGACGTATTGACATACTTGTGGTCTTTAGGAATATCTGTTGCCCAAATATGCCAGCTCCACAAAATATTATCATTATCATCCATAACTGCCACCAAAGCATTACCCTCTTGTAATGGCGCCACAACAACCAATTGTACAAATCCACCATCAAGGTTCAATTCAGAAATAATCGCACCGGGCTGGGCCTTTGACGTGCAACTAATAGACTCCCATAAAACCTCTGCCATTGCAGGACTCCCAACAGATTCAATGCTATTTCCTTTAACTGAGGCGTCAAATGTATACGCTCCCGGTTCTGAAACAATGTAGCAGTTGGATGTTCCATACTCACTCAGATTTATATAACTAGCGAATTTTGTATAGAATGCAATCTCCTTACTGTACGATGTTCCGTAAGTATTCGTAGCATAAGCTACAGCATAATATTTTGTTCCTTCTGTCAGGCCGGTGAGATCTACCTTGTATTCGGTACCAGTCGCCGCGACTTTCTGACCGTTTCCTGTTGACACGTCTGGCGTCGTACTGTAGATGATACCAGATTCCGTTACAGAAGAAGCACCTGCATTAACTACGTTGAAAGTCAGACTCACAGATTCTGCCGTAGCATCCTTGGCCCCGACCATCTCAACAACAGGAAGCGCCAGGTCTACATGTCCGTCATCCTTCACGCAGCGGACAGGGATTGCATAATTTTCCCAACACTCAGTGTTGTCAAATGTGATTTTTGGAGTAATCTCATATTTGAAAGAACGTTCCGGGGTCGTGGTCCAGAGTCTTCCGGCCTTGTTCGGATCATGGTATCCTCCGTTCCAATCAGTCATCGGCGCAGCCGGATACCATGTGGTGTTGACTCCGTCGTATATGAAGTCAAATCCGTGGTCATGCTTTTCTGTAGCATTGATGGCTTCCATATAAGTGGCATCCTTGCCATCTATAGTGAAGCCTCTCCAGATATTCATTTCAGGAACCTTATATCCGACAGGACAAGGATCGTAAATCGTCTTTGTCGAGCTGTTCCACAGGTCTGCATTCTTGACATCAACCCATGACGGATGGTTAATGGCGCCATTGTTCAATACGCCCAGCTCTGCAGGGTGCTGAATAGAGGATGATATGCTGAACGGACCGCGGCTATTGTCATCGGAGCGGTACAAGGTGTAGGTGCTCTGGAAGAAAGGATCCTTTCTTCCCCACTGATATATGGCTCCATATGATTCCTTCCATTCGTCACCGGTACCACGGTCTGCACGGGTCGCTCCAAGATTCCTGTCCAACACGTGGAAATCTCCGAGAGAATTCGTGTAATGATGTTCCTTCGGCGAATCCGTGAACCATAAATGCCAGCTCCACAGGATGCTGCCTTTCTCTCCCTTCACTGCGACAAGGGCATTTCCTTCTGCACCTGTTGATACAAAATGAACGTATCCGTCTTTCAGAGTCACTTCTCCAATAAGGTTTTCTGGGATAGTATCTTCGTTAGCTCCAGTCGTCGCCCACAGCACCTCTACAGATGCGGGAGTGATGCCCGGGTCTTCAGTGTGGAATGAGGCTCCTGGGATGATGCCGTGTGTGCCGTTACCGATTATCGACGCATTGAAGCAGTACGTGCCTATGCCGGGTACGACATAGCAGTTTGCGGTGCCATGCTGGCTCAGGTCGAATGATACTGATTCAATATATTCCAAAGCTCCTGCAGAGGTGATGTAGGATCTTTTCAAGTTGAGCGGATTCCGGCTCTGCTTGAACATCCTTTTGCCGTCTGAAGTCTTGATCGTCAAAGTGAATGTCTCATAAATGCCGGGAGGAAGTACAAGGTAGAACGGAGTCGGACTGTCAGGCTTGAGCTGGACTCCTTCGTCGCAGTTCAATGTTGTCGATGTCAAACTTGAGGCATCGGCAACCATTTCAGGATACTGCTCATAGTTGGCATTCACACTGAACTTGCCGCTGACCTTGTTGTCGGATGAGAAAGAAATCTTTGTAATCTTTTCTTCTCCCGTGAGATTGACCTCAAGCACTCCACATAGATTGTAGAACATAAGTCCGTCACTGCTGGAATCAGATGACCTGGCGATCATAGGGAATGCACCCTGATCAAATGAACCTGCTTTATATGTCTGCTCGGTATTCAGAGTAAAAGTGATGGAGCCATCGGCAACTACTGCATCTTTGTCATAAGGATAGACTGCAAAATATGATGGAGCCAAGGATGTCTGGCCTTCGAATTCTGTCATCACAGAAGATTCGGCACTCTTGTTGACAAACATGTCAAAAGCACCACCTGTAGAAGGAGCGACTCCGATCTTGTCTTCAGGCATCCAGAGCACTGGTCTTATTCCATCCTCACCTTTATCTCCCAATACGGTCTTGGTGAGAGGAGAATCTTCCATTTCCGCATAGAAGGTCTTGCTGACCTTCTGTGCCGGTTCTTCAAATTCCTCGATATTGGCGCATCCTGACACCATGGCGATGCAGGAGAGGATGGCTGTGTATATATATGATTTCTTCATCATGGTCGATCGTTTATTACCATTCATAATCCTCGCCAGGAAGTCCTTCAGTGCCACCTGACATAGGGGTCGTGAAGGTGATCACGTTACCATAGGCAATAATATCGCCTTCGGCAGCGAATGAACGTACATAATATGTGGTGCTAGGTTTCAAGCCTGTCAAAGTCTTCGAGAAAGAGCCCTCCGTTATTGAAGTCGTCACTTTTGTCGAGTTGACGTTTGGTGAATCAGTGCTGGAGCTATATACAAAGCCTAGTTCAGTAAGGTTTACATTTCCTATGTACTCAATGGATCCGTTGACTGTTGCAGAGGTTTTAGTTACATCATGTACTTCTGAAGTGTAGATATTGATATTGACCAAATTTGTCCTCATACATCTCAATTGGTCGTAGCCTTCTGCACTCCACGCATAGTTTGCAGACACTTTGCTACTACTGAAGTAAAATCCTTTGTTGTTTGGCGACGAACTGGTCATATACGAGTCACCCCAATAATTATATCCATTTCTTGTTCCTCGTCCTTTGACAGGATACCAAGCATACTCTGTATCATTATAGTAGAAATGCCATCCATAATCGAAGGTTCCATAAGTCTTGCTGACAGAAAAGTCTGTCCAGATGTCTAGAGGTGCGACATGGTAACCTACTGGACATGGGTCATACATCGTCTTCGCGTCAGTCAGCCACAAACCGCTTTCCGGGACCCTTGTCTCATAGATCACGGTCGGGTTCTGGACGGTCTTTTCTAATGTGCAGCTTTCAGATGTCAGAGTCAGAATCCCTCCTACAAGAGGATCCTTTCGTCCCCACTGGTATTCAAAGCCTACGGATTCTTTCCATTCATCTCCCGTGCCCTTATCGCCACGTATAGCTCCAAGGTGACGATCCTGCACGATAAATGTACCTTTGCTATTAATGTACTTATGATCTATAGGATTGTCTGTACACCATATGTGCCAGCTCCATATGATTGTACCACTGGCGTCTTTTGCTGCAATGAGCGCATTTCCTTCAAGGCCGGTCGTTGTGAAAATGGCGTCTGTTCCATTCAATTCAAGTTCAGATATCAATTCACCGGCATTCGCCCTAATATGCGGGCCTTTAGTCTCCCACAACACCTCAACAGAAGCGATTGATCCGACAGGTTCAGTGCTGTTACCCTTAACAGAAGCATCAAATGAGTACGTACCGGCTTCTGGTACTATATAGCAGTTCGATGTTCCGTACTGACTGAGGTTGTTACTGAACATGTTGAACATCTTGCTGGTCAAGTCGATTCCTTCACCGATGGAATTGACAGCATATGGATAGAAATAGAAGTCGCAGTCCTCTTCTGAAGTGAACTGATAGCTGAATGCTGTCTGGTCGTTTATGCTTCCTCCGACAGGGAACTTCTCCATGGCAGAGAGATCACTACCGATATAGAATCCATATTCGGTAACATTGGTCTTGCCGTTATAAACCAGAGTCGAATTCAATGTTACAAATCCGTCGCCCCTTGTCACATTTCCTGTCCTTACTGTCGGAAGATAGGCAGGTCGGTCTGCTGCATTGAATATGATCGTGCAGTCAGGCAAGAGTTCCCGGAGCTCATTAACCTGTGAATGGATGAGAGGCAGACCGCTGAGGTCGAGATACTTGAGCCCGGTCAGTTTCTCCAGCCCATCAAGCAAGCCGATATCGTTGGTTTCAAGATCCGGGGTCTCGGAATATCCGAGATAAAGCGTTTCAAGACCGGTCAGACTGAGCAGGGGAGTTATATCTGATATATGGTTTCTCGATAGGTTGAGTTGCTTGAGGCCTTCTATGTTTTCTAAAGAAGGGATTGAGGTCATCTTGTTGGCGTTGAGCCACATTGTCGGAACGCTCTTGATGCCGGACACGACAGAGAAGTCAGAAACCTTGGTGTTTGCAACGAAGAGGCCGTCCCTGACGGTTGCAAGTTTAGACAAATATGATATATCCGCAATTGATGATGCGGTGAGATATGTCACACTGCTTGTCGGCAGGAGGATATCTCCATCAGCCACGTTGCCTTTGGTTGCTGATGTACCGACGACCAGTGCACCTTCTACATACAGATAGTTGTCGTTATAGAATGAATTGATTTCAGTTTCAGACTTGAGGAATACATTTCCATCGGTGTGTGGATTTCCAAAACGCCCTCTCGGACCGTATCCCAAGCCTGCATCATTGAGTGCATAACTTCTGAAGAACATCTCATCGACAATATCGCTACCGTTGTCGTATGTCATCGTAATGGTGTTTGTCTCAGCTGAATATGTGCCCACATACTTTTTCATGTCGGCGATTGTCTTGCCTTTGCCGATGTAGAATCCCGCCTCCTTGATCGCACCGCTGTTGTTGTGAATGACCTTGGCTGTGAGGCTGGCCTGACTTGAATTTATCATGTTTATCTCTGAGACTTCCATGACAGGAAGTGTGGCTTCTGCAGGTACCAGTCCGGATGATTCGATTGTGCATCCGCTGAGTTTCTCGCTTAAAATTTCCACCTGCTGATGTGAAATCGGAAGTCCTGAAAGATTCAGGCTTTGTAGGTTAGTGAGGCCTTCAAGAACATCGATCTCGTGGATGTCGTTGGCGGATATGTCGAGACTGGTGAGCGTGCTGCATCCCTCCAATGGGGAGATGTCGCTTATCTTGTTCCCTTTCAACGAAAGTCTGGAAAGTTCCATACCTTTTAATTCGTCGTTGGTCGGGAGGGTACTGATTGAATTATAGTCAAGATATACATTTCTGACTTCGTTTTTCTGTATCAGTCCTGTCGGGAATTCGCTGATTTCAGTCTTTGCGATGATGAGAGTTCGATGTCCTATCTGATTGATCCTGTTTTCGAGGGTGTCGATTGAGACGTCATTTATATCTGACTCTGAAACAGTGATGGTGTAATCGCTGTATTCGAGTGATTCTTCCGACTTGGTGACGAGTTGGCTTATGTTGCCGATCAACAACGCTCCCTTGACTTTCGTATATGTATTGTCAAGTATTTCTTGATTGCTTTTCAAAATGAGATTACCGGATATGGTGAGCTCTCCTGAAGCATCCTGGATGACGGTAAACTCTCTGTTGACCAGGTTGTTCGGCGTGCTGATGCTTATAGTTGCTGTTCTCGTTGTCTCCAGATAGTTGGCTGTGGATGTGACCAGCAGACAACTGCCGTCAGGTGACATCTCCACAGAGAGCCAATCCTCTGTGTCGGAGTTGGAGGATGTCTTGAATGTGAGCGAACGGTTGGACTTCAGGGGGATTTCCACCACCTGACTGGTCTTTGATATGTTGATTTCCTGTGTGTCCAGCTCAATATATGGGAAACCGCTGTAGATGTCTTCGACTTCCTTTACTGTACAATCCGTAATGCAAAGGCATGACACTGAAAGGGTTAATGCTGTCTTAATGAAACTTCTGATTCTTTTCATCTCTTCTTGATTTCGCTTAAAAGGCTTTCTTTCGAGTCGTTATCAGATTCACTCCGATACCTGCCGTGATTGTGTTTGTCCTGTAGCCTGTGCCCATGATGGCGTAGGAGTCGCTGAGTCCGAAACAATATCTCAAGTTGATAAAAAGGAACTTGGTGATATTGAATGACACTCCGGCAAGAGCTCCGATATTGTATTTGAGTGCACCGTCATCAGGTTTGACTACCACTTTTGTTCCACCATTCTCCACCAGCTTTGAGGCAAGCAGAATATTTTGGTAGAAACCGGCTTCAACTGAAATGAAGCTCCTGATGTGATACATCAGTGAGACCGGTACATTGAGGTATGACTGAGATAATGTGATGGGAATATCTGATATCTTATATATCCCACCCTGCATTGAATAGTTGGCACCCGCCCTCACTCCGAGTGACTTCAATGGATTGACAGTGACAAAAGCACCTCCGTAGCCGTTGATATATAACGGTTTAGATGACTGGGGCTCTGTAAACATCTGTGTGGCAATCCCTCCTCCTGTGATACCGAATGATACTTTCACACTCTGCGCAGAAACGCAGAGTGTGAAAAGCATCATGAGTGAAATGATATAAAATTTTTTAAGGTTCATCAAAAAGTCTCTTTAAAAAGTCCAATTCTCCCATCCCTGGGATATACCGGTTCCGTTGAGAAGTTCCGGTGTCTGTTCCGAATTGTTGATAAGAATCGATTTTGTCTTTACTGTCGCTGATACTTCATTGAACAGGTCACCGATTGAAATGCCTGCCTGTGAGTCTTTGAGGGTCTTGAGCAGATAGTATGTGAAAAGCCCGTGACTCTTGTCGTGATATGGCATGGAGCGCTGGGTGGATGATGTCGCTGTCATTACCACCATATTGCCCTCGATAGGGGTACTCTTAGGTCTGATCACGATACCACGACCGACTCCGCTGTAACATGCATCAAGGAATACCATTGTCTTATCGGCGTTGCAGCTGCTCAGTGTGGTGTAGAAATCTTCCAGTTTCATTCCGGATGTAGGAGATGTCAGGCTCACATCCACCGGAATGAGGTAGCTGTCTTTTGTGTCACCGTCGATCTGTCCATGTCCTGCATAGTAAACGATGAGTTCGAGATTGTCAGGGGTAGCCTTTGACAGCCTCTTGATCTTGTCCAGACTGTTGCGCATCTGGGCGTATGTCGCATTCTTCACGAGAATCACATTGTCTTCCGACACTCCCATCACCTTTGTGGCGAATTTGGCGAAGGTCTCTGCGTCGCGCTCTGCAAATTCGACATCAGGCTGATATGCAGAGTTTGGCTTCATGGAGTTATAGTCTTCATTTCCGATGACGAGGGCGAATCTGTTTCTGTTCGTCTGGGTTCTCTGGTTGAGGTCGATGAGAAGCTCGGATTCCGCCGGCCTTACAGTCGGCATGATTTCACCACCTCCTGAAACACTGCCTGTAAGCAGATTGGTCAGGGTATTTCTCTTACCGGTGGCGAATGAAATATATTTCACATCATTCCTCTTGTGAGTGAATTCGTCAACATTAGCTACCATTGAGAATTCTTTTGATGCACTCTCGCTGGACGGAATGGTGAATGTCGTGACAATTTCGTGTTTCTCATCCGGTGAAAGGCTCGGGATTACAAATGACTTTTCCGCGTATTCTATCCCTTCAGGCCAGTTGAGGTTAACTGTCACATCCTTGGCCATATCTGTACCGTCGTTCATCACTGTCATCTTCAGATAGGCTTCCTTGCCCGGAGTGAGCGGACTGTGGTCAGGAGTATAGACCCAGAATGTTTCGAGCAGAGGCCTGCATGCGTTGATTCCTGAAGCAGGAAACTCAAAACCGAATGAGTGTACGGTGTAGAGGTTGGATGCCTCTCCCTTCAGACTCATCCGTATGTTTTCAGACACGATTCCCGTGTTGGAGGAGGCAGACAATGTGAATACCTTTTCTTCTCCAGGTCTGAAGGCGCCGGCTTCGACCTTTGTTTCGTTGAATTCGAACCAATCGGACTGGGACTGATCCACTCCGAGACTTATAGTCGCGCCCTTGAGTGCTTCATCTCCTATGTTGCTGACCTTAAATGTGATGTCAAAACGCTCCTCAGCCTCGACAATTCCGTTCTCATTATTGTCCTTGATGGCTATATCGCAGATGTGAATCATCGGGAATGTGTCTTTCAGCGCAGCGACCTTGATGACACCTTGTCGTGTGCCGTTGGCTACATAAGCGCAATTGCTGTTGAAGTCAGAGGCGTATGTGAACAATGTGTCTATCACCAATTTGCCATTAGGGTTGATATAACCGTACTTTCCGTTCTTCTTCACCCATGCAAGGCCGTCAGAGAAGTTTCCGGCATCATCGAACTCCTTTAGGTTGAGAACCTGTTCTCCTTTCTCGTTGATGATGACGATATTACCGTCAATGTCCATGGCTCTTGTCATTTCGCTGGTAAATTCCTCTATTTCAAGATAAAGCTGCGGCTTCAGTTCCAGATTCCTGTCGAAGAACCTGAGCTTGCCTTCAGCGTCCTTGATATAGCCGGCGCCATTGGAGAAGATAACGACATTCTCGTCAAGTATGAACGGAGCAGACCGCTTGTCACCATTCTTGTTGATGATGTAGTCCTTCCCTTTGACTTTTACGAATGCATGTCCGTTCTTGAAATCGGAAGCCTGTGAGAATTCAGGGTCGATGGTGATGATACCCTTTGCGTTCGTATATCCCCATTCACCGGTCTTGACTTTCTTGATTCTTGCGAGTCCGTCGCTGAAAGGGTGATGGATATATGTAGAGCCCGAAAGCTGTGTCTTCTTGCCGGTGCTGTACAGGTAGTAGGCCATCATATCCTTTTTTGCATACGCTATACCGCTGTCAAATGTGGAGATAGATTCATATTCACAAGAATGGATGTTTTTGCCGTTTTTGTTTATCACGCCCCATTTTCCGTCTTTCTTCACAAGGCAAAGGCCGTTGGAGAAATCCTCCACCTCATCGTATTCTGGGGTGATGACCACAATACCTGAGGTGTTGACAAACCCCCATTTGCCGTTTTCGTAGAAAGCCGAAAGTCCGTCTTTGTAGTCGCGGACATTCTGCTGTTCCACATTTCGAATCCATTTGAATTCCTGCCCCGCTGCAATTGATGGTAATGAAATCGCGAGTGCCAAGGTCAATATCAGGTGTTTCATTTTCGTTTCTATCATTTCGTCAGTATCATTTTATGATGGTAGGGCTATGGAACAGAGCCCTCTGGTCTGCCGGAAGGTTGAATATCCAGGTGAGAATGGACTGGAAATCCATTTTGCCGAGATAGGGATAGTCTTTTTTTGTGGCCACCGCAATGAAATTGATGATTTCGGTGTCGGCTTGATTGTCTGTCTTTTCCATCACGAGGTCGATGGCGTCAGTTACGGGTATATGATATTCCTTTCCGGCTTCGAATACCACATTGCCCTCATAGTCATTTGGATAAATCATTGCTGCAGATTCGTTGTCGAACCAGAAGATCTTGAGGTAGGAGTCGGTTCCGTATATCTTGAAGGAGCATCGGAATATGTCACCTTCCTTATATACAGGGTCAACACCCTTCACTTCAAGTTTATACGACTGGTCTTCCACCGCCTCGTTCTTTGTCACAGCAGCATTGATGGTCACAATCTTGAAGAGTTTGCCGCTGCGGGAGTCCCAGCGGTCTTCCACCTTCTTGTCGAGGATGTTAACTAAGCCGTTTATGGCAAGAACACTTACGGAAGAGTAGGCATGTGAGAACTTGTTGCCTTCGCTCGAACTGACTTCTCCGAAGACAGACCAGACATTCTCCATGATGCCTGCCTTTCTCAAGGCCTCCTTCTTGGCTTCCATCAGCGCCTTCTCCTCGGCCTCTGTCATGGTGATGTCTGCACTGACCTCCCACATCCCTTCCGCATTCCTGACAGTTACTGTCTTGTTCTGCGCTTGAAGGGACGTGGCTGAGATCATGCAGATTGTCAATGCAAATATCTGAAGGATACGCTTCATTACTAGTCTAACAAGAGTTTGTCAAGCTGCTGCATGAGGTCTGTCGCCTCTGAGCTCAGATTCTTCTTGAGTGCTTTGAGAGCCTCCTTAGTAGCAAGGTCGCTGTTGTATCCCACAGTCACCATAACTTCAGTGTTGCCGTTCTTGAGAGTCCTGTAAAACTCTATGAATTTGATGACGCGGCCGAGAGTGTTTGTGATAACGTTCTTGCTGGCACTCACATAGGAGTTGACAGAAGCAGCTTCACCCGGGGTAAGCTCGTTTGTGGCAATCTTCGATTCGATGATCTGGTGTACCTGAGTCTCGATCTGGCCTGCAATGTCAAGCTTTGCAGAGTTCATGGCCTGCATCTGCGCAGCGGTGTAGTTTGTGGAGATTGCGGACTGGGTGCTCATGATGTAGTATGGGTATCCGTCAGCATCCACCTCGTATGCTGCCTGCCATGAATCTTCGAGCTGCTTGTCCATTGGAATTGCTCCGACGCGAACCTGATACTTCTGCTTCTTGAGCCTCTTTGCCTCTTTGCGTGCCTGCTTGACGGCCTTGTCACGGATTTCCTTATTGAGGAGCTTCTCGTGTTTCTCGATTTGTTTGCGCTCTTTCTTGGTTGCAACCTGAGCTGAAGCATCCACTGAAACAGCCATCATGATGACTGCCATAAGCATGGTGATGAGTGATTTGATTTTCATAATGATTTGATTTACAATAATTTATTTTCTATGTTGCATGACAAATTCCCCCATGCTGATTGCTAGTGCAACGCGGTGAGGCTGTAGAGGGCGGTGGTGCCAAATGAGCCGCTAAGGCTCATCCCAAATGCAAACATAGTAAC
>CAZYCJ010000069.1:0-11234 GCA_964645495.1 uncultured Muribaculaceae bacterium | reverse complement strand
CAAAAGAATCAACGCTTCTCGATAAATTGTTTTTCTCGGTACTTGCTTCTTGTACTTTCCTTCAATCTTTTCAATGAACTTGTTGCCTTTTCTGAGAGCGTTTCCTCTCAAATGGGCTGCAAAGATACGGACTTTTTCTTAACCTCCAAATTTTTTCGACTTTTTTTTAATATTTTTTTCTACTTTTGTGACCGAAATGATTCCAAAACGCATTAATTTGACTATAAATTATGGTTTCTCTCTGGCAAATATTCCTAATCTTCGGTAAGATCGGAGCATTCACAATCGGAGGTGGAATCCCTATGATTGCTGCCATAAAAAGCGAACTTACGGAAAGAGGGTGGCTCAACGACGAGGATTTTCTAGACATCATAACCCTCGCCCAGAGTGCCCCAGGTCTTTTCGCCGTCAACATTTCTATTCTCACCGGATATAAATTAAGAGGCACAAAAGGAAGTGTAGTTGCCACGATTGCCAGCTGTCTGCCTCCGTTCCTGATAATCCTCCTTGTTGCAATGTTCTTTACATCCTTCAAGGACAACGAATATGTATTGAAGGCCTTCAAGGGAATCCGTCCCGTCGTAGTGGCCCTTATCGGTGTGCCTATGATAGATATGATCAGGGCGACAAAGATGAAATGGTGGTCATGGATAATAGTTGTGTCTTCAATGGCTCTTGTGTGTTTCCTGAAAGTCTCACCTATATATATATTGATATGCGTGATGGCCGCATCATTTGCAATCGCATATTATAATGGAAAGAAAAACAGGAGGGAGACGAAATGATATATCTGGAACTGTTCGCCACTTTTTTCGTGATAGGAATGTTCACCATCGGGGGTGGATATGCCATGCTGTCGCTCATCCAGAACAAGGTCGTCACAGTCCACGGATGGATAGACGAAGTCACATTCACAGACATCGTAGCGATTTCGCAGATGACTCCCGGACCTATCGGCATCAACAGCGCGACCTATATAGGATATGACGTGCTGGCAAACACCGGAGCAGGCGAATTCATGTGCATATTAGGCTCTTTCACAGCCACTTTTGCAGTAGTACTGCCATCATTCATAATCGTACTGGCCATCTGCAAGGCATACGACAAATTCAAAGATCACTACCTTTTCAAGGGCGTGATGACAGGACTCAAGCCGGCCGTGATCGGCCTGGTAGGTACAGCTGCATTGGGACTGGCCACTCCGGAAAACTTCATTGACTGGAAAAGTTTCGCACTGTGCATTATGGCCTTCATCGGATTGTTCTTCAAAAAAATCGGACCGTTCTCCGCCCTCGGGCTCGGAGCATTGGCCGGACTTATATTATATTAGACCATGAACCTGATCAACGAACTATTCACTCAGCAGACATTCATACAGGCGGTAATGATCCTGTCGCTTATATGCGCAGCAGGACTTGCGCTCGGCAAGATAAAGATTTTCGGAATATCTCTGGGAGTCACCTTTGTCTTCTTCGCAGGAATCGCAGCCGGACATTTCGGCATCACGATCAATCCTGACATGCTGGCTCTGGCCCAGAATTTCGGACTTATACTATATATATACGCACTCGGTGTACAAGTGGGCCCCGGATTCTTTTCTTCATTCAAGCATGGAGGAATAAAGCTGAACCTCACCGCACTCATCCTCCTTGTCATCGGGACAGGAATGGCGATGACGGCACATTGGGCACTCGGAATATCAGCGGGAGAAACTGTCGGACTTCTCGCAGGTTCGGTGACCAACACCCCGATGCTCGGAGCAGGCCAGCAGGCACTTCTTCAGATAAACCCAAACGACATTGAGGGAGCGAACAACATGGCAATGGCATGTGCTGTCGGATATCCTTTCGGCCTTATAGGAATGATACTCTGCACTATCCTGCTACGCTCGCTCATGGCACCGAAAGGCACAAGGAGCACCACAGGAACAGCATCTGACAATACCTTCGTGACCGAATACCAGATCAGCAACCCGGCCATCTTCGGCAAAAGCATCCGGGAAGTCAGACAACAGGCTGACTGCCAGTTCGTGATCTCAAGAATATGGAAGAACGGAAAACTCATAATCCCCACTTCAGAGACAGTCTTGGAAGAGAACGAACACATGCTGGTGATTTCGGGAAAATCGGATGTAGAAAAGATCCGTACCCTCTTCGGGCACAAGGAGAATGTGGACTGGAACAAGGAGGACATAGACTGGAACACCATCGACAGTCAACTTGTCTCGCGTAAGATCCTCGTCACCAGGTCCGGACACAATGGGGTCAAACTGGGAGACCTCAAGCTCCGCAACTCATACGGAATCAATATCACACGCGTCAACCGAGCCGGAATAGACCTCCTTCCGAACAGGAATCTCAGACTCCAGTTGGGCGACAAACTCACTATCGTCGGAGAAGCAAGATCTGTCGAGAATGTCAGTCAGATACTCGGAAACGAAGCCAAGAACCTGAGCAACCCTAACCTGCTGTCAATCTTCATCGGGATCGTCCTGGGTCTTGTATTGGGAAGCATTCCTTTTGCCATCCCGGGTATCAGCACCCCTATCAAACTCGGCATCGCAGGCGGACCTATCATCATCGGCATCCTAATGGGCTCGTTCGGACCGAGATTCCACATCGCCACATACTCTACACGAAGCGCAAACCTGATGCTCCGCCAACTGGGACTCACCATCTACCTTGCAGGACTGGGCCTGAGCGCCGGGAAGGGTTTCCTTGACACAGTACTGACATGGGAGGGATTGAAATGGGTAGCCGTCAGTCTGTCGCTCGCCATCATTCCGGTGATTCTGACCGCATTCATTGCCTCAAAGATCCTGAAAATAGGATACGCCGACAATGTGGGAATGCTGTGCGGAAGCATGGCCAATCCTTTCGCCCTCGACTTTGCAAGCCCTGGGGATGAGGGAGAGGATCCTGCGGTCGCATATGCCACCGTATACCCCGCCAGTATCTTCTTACGCGTGATTTCAGCCCAGATTATGATACTGCTTCTGGGATAGGAATTGGTTTTGTCAACCACATTGACTATCTTCGTAGATTAACTATAAAACCAAATATTAAAACCACATATGAAAAAGACCTTTCTGATATCTATGGCTTTCGTTACGGCATTGGCATGCTGCCCTGAGCCAAAACAGTGTGTTGAAGTCGTCCCTTACCCGAACAGCGTCGAGATGAAGGATGGTACATTTGATGTTACCGGGGCAGAATTCCACCTCGATGCCACAATGGACGAGCAATCAAAAGAAGTCGTCGGAAACTTTGCACGGCAACTTGCTCTTGCCAGCGGACAGGCCTGCGAAGTCACCGAAGGAACTGCCTCTACAGGTATTTCGTTCATCATGGACACATCACTCCCTCATGAAGCATACACACTGAAGGTGGGAAAGAAGGGGGTCACTGTCATGGCATCCGGCCTCAACGGATTCAACTACGCAATACAGACTCTCAAGCAGATGCTTCCTGCAGCAATATATGGAAAGACTGCAGCCGCTTCAGAGGATTGGAATCTCCCATGCTGCGAAATCGAAGACGCTCCTCGTTTCGTATACAGAGGAATGCATCTGGATGTCTCAAGACATTTCTTCGACATAGATATGGTGAAGAGATATCTCGATATAATGGAGATCCACAAACTCAACACCCTCCACTGGCATCTTACAGACGATCAGGGATGGAGAATAGAGATAAAGAAATATCCAAGGCTTACAGAGGTGGGGTCAGTAAGAAACAAGACCATCATCGGACACATCTTCAACAGCCAGGGCTATGACCATACCCGCTACGGAGAAGGCATGTGGTACACCCAGGAGCAGATCCGCGAGGTAATCGATTACGCAGCGGCAAAGGGCATCGAGATCATCCCTGAAATAGATCTTCCAGGCCACATGCTTGCAGCGCTTGCCGCATATCCTGAACTCGGATGTACAGGTGGCCCTTATGAGGTCTGGGGGGATTGGGGCATCGCAGATGAGGTGCTCTGTGCCGGAAATGAAAAGACAATGCTCTTCCTTGAAGATGTTCTTGACGAGGTATCTGACCTCTTCCCTTCGGAATACATCCATATCGGTGGAGACGAGTGTCCTAAGGTATATTGGGAGAAATGCCCTAAATGCCAGGCCAAGATCAAGGGACTTGGTCTCAAGGACACAGAGGAATTCCA
Source organism: uncultured Muribaculaceae bacterium (assembly GCA_964645495.1). Classification (GTDB taxonomy): domain Bacteria; phylum Bacteroidota; class Bacteroidia; order Bacteroidales; family UBA932; genus Cryptobacteroides. Next base: position 7,067 of record CAZYCJ010000069.1, on the reverse strand, counting down.
GGCAGAACATTTCCTTCAGAGTTATGTAATGACGCGCATGACCAACGCCCTCGAAAAGAAAGGAAAGAAGATCATAGGATGGGACGAGATACTTGAAGGAGATGTGGCAGAGAACGCAATCGTAATGTCATGGAGAGGCACAGCAGGCGGAATCAAGGCCGCACAGATGGGTCATGATGTCATCATGACTCCTAACACATTCTTCTATCTTGACTATTACCAGTCTGAGGACACAGCCGATGAGCCTCTCGGAATCGGAGGATACCTCCCTGTAGAGAAATGTTATTCATACGAACCTTTCGCAGAAGAGATGACGGAGGAAGAGCAGTCTCATATCCTTGGAGTCCAGGCCAACCTTTGGACAGAGTACATCGCTTCCAACGAACACCTCGAGTATATGCTCCTTCCACGCTTGGCCGCCCTGAGTGAGGTACAGTGGTGCCAGAGCGAAAACAAGTGCTGGGACAGATTCCTTGAAAGCGCAGACAATTTCTGCAGAATATACGATGCTGCAGGATACAATTATGCAAAGCATATCTTCAACGCAAGGGGCAGTGTCAAGGTTGAGGACGGAGCAGTCCATGTAACCCTTGAAGCACAGGGCGACACTCCGATCAGATACACTCTCGACGGAAGCGAACCTACAGAAACATCCGCTCTCTATGAAGCGCCTGTAGAAATCAAGGAAAGTTGCCTCCTAAAGGCAAAATCGTTCATCAACGGTGCAGACACCAAGACTTTCGCCAAGGAGTTCAATGCACATAAGGCAATGGCTGCAAAAATGACCATGAACACTCCTGCGCATGTCCATTATAGCGCAGGTCTCCCTTACATCCTTGCTGACGGCATCAGAGGAACACAGAACTTCCGCAGCGGAGACTGGGGAGGTTGGAGAAACGAACCGTTCGACGTGACTATCGAAATGAATGGAGATGAACCATACAGCAAGGTCACTTTAGGCGCCGTGGTGATCAAATATGACGACATCTTCAACCCTGCCACCCTCACAGTACTCACCTCAGAAGATGGACAGAACTTCAATGAAGTGGGAAAGGCAGAATACTCAATTGAAGGAGAGGCTGAGGTCAATGGTCTGAAAGAATATTCCGTAACCTTCCCTGAGACTTCAGCCAAGTATCTCAGAGTGGTTTCAGAACCAGTTGCTTCACTTCCCGCATGGCATGAAAGAAAAGGAAGCAAGGGCTTCCTCTTCATTGATGAGATTGTAGTGGAATAGTTTACTGATTCCCTTTCTGAAGGTCATCGATATTGGCTAGTATCTCACTCGCCTTGTCGATGACTTTTTTATTGATACGGAAGCCGATGATGCCTCCTACCAGCCCGCCGACAAGGGCGCCGCAGCAGACGCCGATCACTCTTGGTTCGGTGCCCAGAGTGTGGATTATTTCATACATGAGCCATGCGAACCATACGGTCAGCATAGGGATAGCGACCTTGTACCACTCTTGATAGTGTTTCTTGATCTTGCTGAGTTTACTTGCGACCTCCACCAGATTGCCTTTCGAGAAATCAAGCCTTTTCAGAACCACCTGCTTGGAAATGGTAAGTCCAAGGCACACGGCCAGCATGAGGACTGTCGCCACCATGAAGGATAGAGAAAATCCCTGCGTATAGAAGAACCATGTACAGTACAGCATAGCGAAGACACCGGCAAAGATGGATCCGGCGATTACTCTGTGTATATAGGACATCTTGGATTTCATGGAATTGCGGATGTGCCTTTCGTTGACTATGGCCTGCTTTTCCAGTTTTTCCTTCAATATGCCGATCTGTGAGCGCATCTGCTCAAGTTCGTGAGACATCAATGTGTTTTCCATAACCTGCACTATTCTTCGTTTGACATGTTCCTGAGTTGTTCCTTGATCCTGAAAAGACGGACTGAGACATTCCTGGCAGTGATACCGACGATGGCGCCGATCTCGTCATAACTGAGATTCTCCAGCCATAGGAGGACTATGGCTCTGTCGAACGGGCCAAGCCTGCTTATGCGGTTCTGGAGCATACGGATCTGCTTCAGGTCGTCCGCAGAATCATCAAAGAGATTGATGCTCATTTCGAGAGGTACGGTCTCGCCCCTGCGCTTCTTCTTGCGGTCCGCCGAGATGCAGGTGTTGAGACTGACACGGTAGATCCATGTCCTCACGTTGCTATCTCCGCGGAACTTGGCAAACCCCTTCCACAGATTGACAAGGATATCCTGAAAAAGGTCGGCAACCTCCTCCTCATCCTTGGAGAACATATAGCACACGGTGTATATGGTGCCTTTATGTTCCCTTACAATTCGCGCAAAATCCAGTTCCAGAGAATCCATTTTCCATTTCAAGTTTGCACATTAGACGCAGGTCACTCGAAAAAACTACATGATCGGGAACCAGATGAATACGGCACAGTCCCAAAGTGCGTGGGATATGACGATGGCACCGAATTTCTCAGGGAAGAACCTATAGGCAAGTCCCCAGACGAATCCGGCTACGAAGGCCGCCATTATCAGCATGAAGTTGAATTTCGGAAGATGTACCAGCCCATAGATCAGAGTCGTCACGATGAAGCCTATGTTCGGATTCCACCTCTTGGACAGACTATTCTGTATGTATCCTCGCCAGAAGATTTCCTCGGCAGGGCCGATGATCAGAAGCATCAGGCCGGTCAGGATCCAAGGATTCTCCCCGTCCTTCATTCCATAGATCATGTCCACCTGCGGACGGGCGAAATCGAACATCAGCGAAGACAGACAGTCCCCTATCCAGAATATACCCCAAAGGACAGCGGCCAGAAGGACTCCAAGGACTATATTGGATACATCAAACGTGACATCCTTCCACCAGCCGGGAGAGGCCCATGTGGAATAAGAGGTCAGCACGATGCCCGAACAGGTCATCATGATCCAGAAGTTTATGTAAGGAGAAGTCCAGGGAGAGAACATCACCGTCCAAAGCACGGCAGCAATGCATATGCCTGCAACAGGCTTTGCCAGAGACTGTCCCATATCTTAAATGAATCTTGCTGCAACGAACGCAACACTCAGAAGAACGGAGAACATGAGTTGGAGGTTGGCTGTTCTGACATCAAGGTCGGCAATGAGTTCAATTCCGACACCCACACCATCTCTGAGAGTTTTTGCACAGCCTAATGCCACAGGAACAGTCATGAAGATGATGATGGTATGGACAGGCAGGACTCCGGTCATAGAAAGCACCCCTACCCATATATATGGAAAAATGACTTCGAAAGTGTAGAACCACGCAGCAGCCTTAGGACCTATGCTCATTGCAAAGGTTCTGATGCCCGCACGCTTGTCATGAATGATGTCACGGGTATTGTTGGAATGGAGTATTCCGTCTGTGATCAGTCCTACAGGTAAAGCGACAAGAAGTATGCTCCAGTCGATCGCACCTGTCACCGCGTAGGAGGTTCCGACCATAGGGATTGCAGCAAAGGTCAGAAGAATATCCAGATCACCAAGGGCGTTGTACTTCAGGAACGGATACAGCAGGACAAGCACTGCACCTGCAAGACCGCACCAGAGGACTGTCATGCCGGTGCAAAGGAAGATGGCGATTCCGCTGATGCATGCAACGACAAGAAGAATCAGCGCAAGATTTCTGATCTCCTTTGGCTCAAACATTCCTGTAGTCATGGTTTTAGCCCCGAAAGTGTCTTCCCTGTCGACTGCCTTGATGAAGTCAAAATAATCGCTCCATGTATTTCCTGCAGCATGAAAGGCAACCATGGTAAGAAGTACCCACACGCCATTAATCCAGTTTATTTCCGCTCCCTTGAAGAAAAGATAGGCAAGCGATACCACTATCGGCATTGTTGACGCCGGGAAAGACCAAGGCCTTACCGCAAACATCCATTCTTTGAAAGTATGTTTTTTCATAGACAACCTATTATAAATCATGCAAAGATATAAAAAAAATATATAAGATAGAGTCCTCTCGATTCACACCGAAAGGACTCCGCAATTCTAACCTAAAACTTAACCTATGAAAAAACTATTCGGTGTAAGTTTATTGCCAATATTGTGCCAAGATTTCTCGACTTCGCTCGAAATGACAAAAAAATCGCTCGAAATGACAAAACATATCTCATATAGAACATACCATCTCAGGAAGAAACACCATCTCAGACGAGCAGTCGAGGGAGTTCGCGGACATTCTGAACTTCGATGATCCTGTCGGATTCGGGCATATCCATCATCTCATGAACCCAGACGATCTCATGCGGGGTATGGATGGCTGTTCCGCCGATGTTCACGACCGGGGCGATATCGGACTTCACTGAATTGCCTACCATCAAAAGTTGTTCCGGACGGAGGTCATGCTTGCAGGCAAGTTCGAGGTAGTTCTTCTCATCCTTGTTTTCCATGACTTCGCAATGGTGGAAATACTTGTCCAGACCCGAAAGGCGGTATTTGTTCATCTGTTCAGGGAGGTCTCCCTTTGTGGCGACAATCAGCCGGTATCGGCCATGGAGGGCCTTCAGAGTCTCCTCCACGCCATCTATGAGTTCGAATTCATGATATGCGAGATCCGTGATGATCTTCTTGACGCCATGATAAATCCTGTCTGGAAGAAGTCCTCCACACAATTCCACAGCGGCGTCGGTCATGCCTATCATATATGTCTTAGAGCCATAACCGAAGAGAGGTATGTTGTCTTCCTGCTTGCGCCACAGAAGATCCCTTAGACCTTCAGGCTCAGTGTAGTCGGCAAGAAGTTCAGCGAACCTGTCCTCTGCGGCACGGAAGAACCTCTCGTTCTCCCATAGAGTGTCGTCCGCGTCGAAGAATATAGTATCGAATCTGCCTTTGAGCATATTATTCTGCCTTTGTGGTATCTTGAACATTTGTTGAGTCGACCTTAACTTCCAATTCCTGAACCACTGGCCTGATTGTCTCTATGATGACATCCTCATACGGACGGTCATACCTGTCGACAGCAACAGAAGCTATCCTGTCGATAACTTCGAGTCCCTCGGTCACTTCTCCAAAAATCGTGTACTGACCGTCAAGGTGGAGGCATGCGTTTTCGTCATGCACGATGTAGAACTGAGATCCTGACGATGCCTTCTTCGGATTTGCCATGTCGCCTTTGCGGGCAGCGGCAATCGCGCCCTTCTTATGCCAGTATTCATTCACGAATTCAGCAGGGACAGTATAGTCCGGACCGCCCTGACCCCAGAGGTCTATCTTGGAAGTATCCCTTGAGAACGGGTCACCCGCCTGGATCATGAAACCTTCGATCACTCTGTGGAAACGGATACCGTCATAATATTTCTCCTTCACGAGTTTCACAAAATTGTCTCTGTGCTTAGGGGTCTTACTGTAAAGTTTCATCTTCATTGTTCCGTGAGTCGTCACGATCTCGAACTCCGGCTCTGCAATAATTGTATTTTCCATGTCTGTCTGATTTTCCGCAGACTGCTCCGACTCGTTCCTGCATGCGCATGAGGCAAGAGCCATCGCAGCCGCAATCATTAATACGATTCTTTTCATTCGGTAATAAAGTGTTTGGTTCTTATATCCCGCAAAAATAACTAATTTTGCGGTCATTATGGCAAATCCGTTGAAACAATTGGCAGGGCAGACCGTCATTTACGGCATGAGCACGATCCTGGCCCGCATCATAAACTTTCTTTTCGTCCCGATCTACACTCGTCTTCTGTCTCCGGAGAGTTACGGAGTGGTGACCGAATTCATGGCATATATCGCCGTGCTTCAGGTCGTTCTGGTCCTCGGACTGGAGACGGGATGCTTCCGTTTCGCAAACAAGGAAGGAGTCGACCCGCGCAAGGTCTATTCCAATGCCTTCGTGACGGTGTTCTGCATCAGCGCTACCTTCCTTGCGCTGATGATAGCGTTCGCCTCTCCGATAGCGTCTGCGCTGGGATATGAAGGCTACGGTTCCTGCATCATGTATATGGGAGGGATCCTGGCTCTGGATGCTGTGACGGCCATTCTTTTCGCCAGACTGCGTCAGGAGAACAAGGCCCTGAAGTTCGCCATCCTCAAGACCATCAAGATAATTACAGAGACCGCCGCGAACCTTGTACTGTTCCTGTGGTTCCCGTCTCATGTGGAAAGCGCAAGATGGCTCCTGCATTTCATTCCCGCTACTCCGGATTTCAGCTACGTGATCTTCGCGATATTCATCAGTTGCATAGTATGCGGACTCCTGTTCATTCCGGATCTGCTCCGCCTGAGTTTCAGACTGGATGCGAAACTCCTGCGGCAGATGCTGGCCTATTCGCTTCCGCTGATGGTGGCAGCGCTTCCGGGCGTGGTGAATGATTTTCTTGACAGGATTCTGTTCAGATATTTCGACACGAATGCCGAAGCATGGAGGTCCTCTTTGGGACTGTATCAGGCGGCAGTCAAACTCGCTGTCATAATGAACCTGTTCATCCAGATGTTCCGCTATGCGGCAGAGCCATTCTTCTTCCGTCGTGCGAAGGAAAAGGATTCGCGTGCGCTTTATGCCTCCGTCCAGGAATATTTCACCGCCTTCTGCGGACTGGTGTTCCTTGGAGTCATCCTGTATATCGATGTGATAGCGCTTATCCTCGGCCCGCAGTTCCGAAGCGCAGTCGGAGTCGTCCCGATCATGCTCCTGTCATACATGATTCTTGGAATGCTCTTCAACGTATCGATGTGGTACAAACTTTCGGGAAAGACGAACATGGCTATATGGATCACGCTTTCAGGTCTGGTAGTGACAGCCGTTGTGATAGTACTCTTCATGCCGAAATATTCATACTGGGCGGCTGCCTTCGGCCACCTGACAAGTTACATCGTGATGTTCGCTATCAGTTCCCTGCTCGGCGCCAGGTACTACCCTATCCCATACCGCTGGGGACGCCTGCTTGGCATCTTCGTGCTAATGGGCGCGGTCTATGGCGGGTCGCTGCTGCTGGATTCCGTAGCCTTCGCCTCTGTCGGTCTCCCTTCGGACGACACCTCGGCATGGCCTTTCATCGCCAAGATGGGAGTCCACACCCTGCTGATCTTTCTCTACGCTGTCGGGGCCTGGCGCCTCATCCGGCGA
>CAZYCJ010000068.1:0-11379 GCA_964645495.1 uncultured Muribaculaceae bacterium | reverse complement strand
AAGTCTCTGCGAAGTTCGCATCAGTAATAATATGTGCCATAATTGTATTGTTTATTATAATGTATCTTCAAAGATCCTCACGCCGCCCTTCGGCCTCCTCAGGATGACATACGGAAAATCCAGTCGCAAATATAAAAATTTACGACTGGAAATACAATATCAATACCTTAATGTTTAAAGGTTAGTAAGATTTTTCAACATTCCATACAAAGGCACGCAGGCCCAGATCAGGAGTTTCCTCGTCCATTGCACGGACTTTGGCAAGGATGTCATCCACCTTTTCGTCAGGGACGAATGTAAGGATGGCATTGTTCATTGCAGGCCATGCGTGGTTTCCGAAGTGAGGTTCACCGGTGAAGCCTCCGCGGCCTGCAATATCCTGCCACATCGTGAATCCTCTGCATCCGAGATCCTCGATGGCGTCGGCCACCTCCATGTTATAGGCCTGGTCGTATGCGATAAATATAGATTTCATATTTTTCCACTTTATATCATTATTCATCAGGATTTTGCGAGTTTCTTAGCGGCACGGCGCTCCTGCCACGATGTCATTGCTGCATATAGCGTCGGAATGATTACGAGGGTGACAATTGTGGAAATCGAAAGTCCCCATGCCACGACCATACCGAGCGAACGCCACATCTCTGAACCTTCTCCCGTACCCACTGCCATCGGAACCATACCGAGGACTGTGGTGAGAGTGGTCATGAGGATAGGACGAAGACGGGACTTCGCAGCCATGACAGAGGATTCAGCAACACTGTATCCACGCTCCCTCATGAGGATGGTGTAGTCGATGAGCACGATACCGTTCTTCACCACTATACCCATCAGGATGAGCACACCTATAAATCCCATCAAGCCAAAAGGAGTATTTGTCACAGCAAGTCCGAGAAGCACTCCGACAATTGCGAACGGAATCGAGAACATGATCACGAACGGACTCATGAACGACTCGAACTGTGATGCCATCACGATATATACGAGTATGATAATCATCATGAGCAGCATGAACAGATCACCAAAAGTTTCCTGCTGATCCTCATACGAGCCTCCGATCTTGACATCCAGTTCTGAAGGTATATCGGTCTGGTCAACTATCCTCTGAGTGGAAGCCACAACATCCGAAAGCACTGCACCGGTCGCGACAACTCCCTGAACGGTAATCAGACGCTCACGGTTCTTTCTTGAGATTGAAGGCGGAACCTGAGTCTCTATCACCGTACCGAGATCCTTGATCTTGATTCCTCTTCCGGAGTTATTGTAGATAACAATATTCTCTATATCCTCTATACCCTTTCTGAATTCGGGAGCATAGCGCACACGGATATCGTATTCGTCACCATCCTCGCGGTAATAGGTCATGACGGAACCGCTGATTGCCGCACTCAGATATGATGCAGCAGTAGTGCTGTTAAGGCCATTGATGGCGAGTTTCTCACGATCGAAATCCACCTGATATTCAGGAATATACTCATCACGGCTAAGAAGCACCTGTGAGCATCCGCCCTCGGCAAGCATCTTCTCCTGAATGACACGCGCAATCCGGTCTGTAGTCTCGAAATCATATCCATATATCTCAACATCCACAGTTGACTGACCACCCATACCGCCACCATCGTTGACATTGACTTTCTTGAACTGAGGATATTCCGCAAGGATGGCGCGGAACTCGTCAGCTATTTCCGACACTGACCTTTCACGGTTCTCCATACTGCCCACATTCACATTAAAGGAGATGACATGGGTACCGTTATTCTGCATGGATGCAAAGGCATTGTCTGAGTCAGCCTGACCGAGGGAATACGAACAGCTTTCGATTTCAGGGGCTGCCTCGCTAAACCGGCCATAGAGTTCGTGAGCGATTTCACGGGTGATATCCTGACCTGTTCCTGCAGGAAGTTCGAGCTTCACGGTGAACGATCCCGTATCTGATTTAGGGAAGAACTCTGACTTTATCTTAGGGCCGAGCACAAGGATTGACACCACAAACACTGCAAGTGCAGCGAGAAGCGTTATCGCACGATGACTGATGCACCACCTGATGATATGGCCATAACCCCTTGAGATCCAATTGATAAACTTATTGAAGTTTCCGAATATAAGTTCGTGGAATCTGCCGGTCTTAGGCTTGAAACGCAGGAACTGAGAACAAAGCATCGGAATCAAGGTGAGAGCACCGACAGTCGAGACTATCATAACGATGGAAGTGATCCAACCGAGCTGCTTGAACATCACACCGGCCATTCCTTTGACCATGGTCAATGGAAGGAATACGGCGAGCATCGTCAACGTAGAGGCAATCACGGATATACCCACCTCTTGAGTCGCATGCACGGCTGCTTCCTTAGGCTTGGCTCCCCTCTCCAGATGCGTGGAGATGTTCTCCAGCACCACGATGGCATCATCGACGACCATACCGATGGCGATTGACAGAGCGGACATGGACACAATGTTCAGAGTGTTTCCTGTGGCCCATAGATACATCAAGGATGCGAGGAGGGAAATAGGAACCGACACCATGATAATGAAAGTCGAACGCCACCTTCCGAGGAAGAGATATACTACAATCATCACGAGGAGAAGAGTGACTATGATAGTTTCCACCAAAGAGTTGATTGTATTGATGATGTTTCGCGAACTGTCGGTCACCATCGTGATCTGTATATCTGAAGGAAGTGTCTTTTCAATTCTCTTCATCTCTTTCTTCACTCCCTTTATCACATTCACGGCATTTGCATCCGACTGTTTCATGATGATGATCTGGGCACCCTGACGACCATTGATATACGCCTCCTGATATTTTTCCTCAGAGCCGTCAACCACACGAGCGACATCTTTAAGATAGATCGTGCGGCCATTGTAGTGCCCGAGGACTATGTTGAGCATCTCTTCGGCACTTTTGAACTCCTTCTCCACACGGAGAGCATATGAGTTGGATCCGATGTCAATGTTTCCGGAAGGAATGTTGCGGTTCTCGGCAGCAATAATGTTGGATATACCGGCTACTGTGAGTCCGTATGCCTCCAACTTGTTAGGATCCACATAGACCTGGATCTCGCGCTGAGGAGCACCGGCTATGGATATAGTACCCACTCCGGAAACTCTCGCAAGAGGGGTGGACACCTTGTCATCCAGAATCTTCTCGAGGGCCGGGAGACTCTCATCGGCTGTTGCCGCCATAATCATGATCGGCATGTCGTCAGCACTGAACTTGAAGATAACCGGCTGTGACGAGCCGTCCGGAAGAACCGAACTTACCATATCCAATTTGTCTCGAACATCGTTTGTGGCGACATCGATATCTACGCCCTCGATGAATTCGAGGGTGATGAGGGAGATGTTTTCCTTTGAAGTGGAACTGATATTCTTGAGGTCACTCACACCGTTGAGCGAGTTCTCCAGAACTTTCGTGAGGTTGGTCTCTATATCCTCGGCACTTGCACCCGGATATGACGACATGACCATCACGATATTCGCATCGAATTTCGGAAATCTGTCGATGGATATATTGATGAGCGAGAACACACCGAAAATCGCCAGGGCGATGAATATCAGCGCCGTGGTTACCGGGTTGTTGACCGCTTTTCTGTAAATGCTCATATTCTGTCTTATTCGTTAACTATAACCTTTACACCATCCTTGAGACGGATCTGTCCGCCTGTAACAACCTTCGCACCGTCTTCTATACCTTCAAGCACCTCATACTCAGTACCCATACGACGGCCAAGAACCACCTTCTGATATGTCACAGTGCCATCACTGTTGAGCACATATACGAAACGCTCGCCTGAACCCTGCTGCTTTAAAACTGCCACATCAGGAATAACGACGCTGTTGTTCGAACCGAACTTCACGTTTACACGTGCGAACATTCCCGGGCGGAGAGTCTTGTACGGATTCTTCACGACCACCTCGACAGTGAAGGTCCTGGTTGCAGGATCGATCGTAGGGTAGATCTTCTCAATGTTTCCATAGAATGTCTTGTCAGGGATTGCGTCCGCAGTGACCTCTACGGAATCACCCTTCTTCACCTTTGTGTAGTCGGCCTCTGAAATGCCTACGAGGAGTTTAACAGGAACAATCTGCTCAACAATATAGATAGGTGAAGCCATCGAGTACATGTCGCCGACATCATAGTTGCGCGCTGTCACGACTCCGTCGACCGGCGAGCGGAGGATTGTATTCTCAAGGAGGTTGTCCACCTGAGTCTTTAATACATTGTACTGAAGCTGGATCGCGTCATAGTCGGACTGTGAGAGTCCGCCGGCCTCATAAAGAGCCTTTAGTCTGGCAAGTTCCACCTCCATATTCTGGAGTTGAAGCTGGGCCTGAAGGAGTTGAGCCTTGTCAATCTCAGCAAGCACCTGGCCCTTCTTCACGAAGTCACCGATCTCAGCATTGATCTTTGTGATACGTCCGGCCATCTGAGGGGCTATGTTGTTCTTTACATAAGCCTGTACCGTAGATGTATAGGTAGCAGTCTGAGGCACCTCACGTACAGATACCTGCTGTACAGCGACTGTAGGAGTATCTTCTGCCACAACAGCAGCCTCTGCCTGTTTCTTTTCACCTGTGCTGCCGCAGCCAAGAGCGATTATTGCTGCTCCGGCAATGAACATTGTTCTGAAAATAGTCTTCATTATATTGTTTTCTTTTATTTTAGATTTAGATCCCTCGACTTCGCTCGGGATGACAATTGGGTCTCGGGATGACAAATGGGTTACTCGACAAAATCGTTACCGAGAGTCTGCTCAAGCTGGGTCTTGGCAGTCAGGAAACTATGGATGGCCTGTGATGCAGCCAACTGAGCTTGAGTGAGTTGGAGTTGGGCATCATTGAGTTCGACAAGTTTGCTGCGGCCCACCTTATACGAAGCCTGAGCGATGTCATAGGCCTTCTGAGCCGTAGCGACTGCGTCATGGGCAGCAATATAACTCTTCATGTTGGTCTCCATCGTCGCAAGATTCTGACGGATGGCGATCTTCAACTGACGCTCTGTGTTGAGGGTCTGTAGTTGTACCTGCTCATACTGGTTCTTTGCCTGACGGATCTGCTGATAACGCTTTCCACCGGCAAAGATCGGAATGCTCAGACTGAGTCCGACTGTAGAATAAGGAGTCCATCTGTACTCGCTGAAATTGAAGTCGTTTGTCATGGCGTTCATACTGAAATTGAAAGCCAGGGCGAGAGACGGGATATTGGCATATTTCTGAAGTTTGATATTCTCGGCAAGCACTTCCGCCTGGATCGCGAGTTGTTTCATTGTGGTATTGCGGTCGAGGGAGATGCTGTCGTGCTGGTGGATGTCATAGAACATATGCTCACCATAATCAGCAAGTTTTCCTGCCACATCGAGATTCATGTCCAGATCCACTCCCATGACAGCCTTCAACTGCCACAATGCAAGAATCACCGAACTTTCGGCATTATATACATTCGGGATTGCATTAGCCAAAGTCGTCTTTGCACCGAGAAGTTCCATATCAGAGGCTTTCTGAACATCATATCTCATCTGAGTATCCTCAAGGTTCTGCAGGGCGTTCTCATATACCTGCCTATACACGTCGAATGCTTCCTTTGCGAGGAGGATGCCATAGTATGCGTTCTTTACCTGGCTCACCATGTCGAGTCTTGACGCACGCGCCTTTTCCACAGCAAGTTCCACATCCAGACCAGACAGTTTCAGGCTCTTCCAGATCTGGGCGTTCACCAAAGGCATCGCAGCGCTCACTCCTGCGCTCCATGTATTCCAACGTCCGACCTCAAGGCCGTTCGCCATGCTTGATCCTCCGGCAGAGGAATCCGTACCCTCATCTCCTCCTTCCGAACCGCCTCCCATGGCACCTCCAAGAGAGCTCATGTCAAAATCCATATACATCACCTGCTTCTTGATGGTCCTCTGGTATGCTCCGGACGCATCAATCTGAGGGAAAAGGGCCGCGTATGAACCCTTCTTGGCATACTGCGTCCTCTTGATTTCAAGGTCGGCCACCTTAACCGACACATTCTCGCTCAAGGCAATCTCGAGCGCTTGTTCCAAAGTGATCACCACGGGAGTCTCCTCAGGCGCGGTCTTTGCTTCAGCCTGTGCTGACGCAGAGAAGGATGCCAGAAGCGATCCGATGACAATCACCGTTGTTACCACTAAATTTTTCATCATTCTTTTACACATAATTATCAAGGGGCAAAAATACAACAAATTTCAAGCCGCCAGCACCGCGTTTTTGGTTTGAAAGTCTATAGTTTTGGTCTTAAGTTCCAAAATTACTATTTTTGACAAAAAAAAGCGACAAATGAACGAGAAACATCAGAAGCCAGAAAAACCTGCGGTGCTCTTCGGAGAAAAGAATGTGACAAGGGTCGGATATATCGACGGATATATCTTCGCGTGCGAAATAAAAGGCAAGGGAGAGGTCATCTACACGAAACCGCGAAAACCGAAATACCACCTCGTGATCATCATCCTGAACGGGAAGATGGACCTGCTCATCAACGGGGAGAAATACACATTCGTCCGCAACACCTATGTAAACCTTCCCACATGGGCCGACATATATGAGATACGGTACGACAAGGATTTCCATGCGATGGCGGCCGCCACAGACAAGAATGTGGTCGAGGACATCTTCCGGAACCGCAATCCGTTCCCTTCTGACTTCAGATTCAATGTCGAGCACAGTTTCGGAGGTGACATCATAGACAGGAATGACATAATGACACTCCACAAGGACATCAGCAACATGATAGACTCCCTGTCGAACAAGAACCACAATTTCGCAGAAGAAATCAATTATGCATATTTCTACATCCTCCTGACCGACATGGCAGACATGATATGGAGAAGGTACGACACGGGCACACCTTCACATCACAGCGACATGAAACGCTCGGACAGCATCATGAAAGATTTCGCCGAATTGCTCACTCGGAATGTACAGGATGAAGTAAGCGTGGATTTCTATGCGGAAAAGCTCTGCATCTCCAAGCAGTATCTTTCCCTGATAGTCAAGGATAAGACGAAGGTTACCATAGGCACAATCATAGCGTCCATGAGGATGGAAATGGCAGCACGCCTCCTGAGAGACCCGGAACTGAGCATCCAGCAGGTGGCTGAGAAACTGCATTTCGCAGACCAGTCGTCATTCGGGAAATTCTTCAAGAAACATTCAGGACTTTCGCCCCTGAAATATCGTCAGAACCTGAAGAAGACCCTGCTTACTCTTCGCCCGAAATAACATCGAGCCACTCGTATTCCCCGCCCCATATTTCCAGAAATCTCATGAAATCCGCATTGGAGAGCACCACGCTCGCGGTGTTGTCGCACGGATGGAAACTTATCTTTTCCGAGGTCCGGAGATCCTTGTCAAGGAACAACTTGACCCTGTGACCATTCGGAAACAATTCCTTGGGATTGGCGGAGTCAAGATCCATGTCATGGATGAGGCCCAGCGGCGATACCGATCCGGGAAGAAGCCCGAGGCATCGCTCCATACGCTCGGGCGAAGCAAAGGAGAGTTTTCCTTGCTTGAGCATATGTTCCAGTGAATGGATAGCCAGTTCCTTATGACATTCGAAGACGACAAGATAATGCCTGTTGCCCTTATGGTTACGGAAAAACAGGTTCTTGCAATGGGTAGAATCTATCTCCTTCCAATATTCCAGAGCAAGTTCGATGGTGGGAAGAGGCGGATGCGTATGCATAACATAGCCGAGGCCATGCTTCTCAAGGAAGCCTGTGACCTCGGCAATCTTATTGTTCTGTACAGACATCATTATCTTGCAATAAAAATAAGCCTGTTGAAAGCAGCCTCACGGAGTTCCTCCCTACATCTATCCTTTCGAAGTTCATTTACAGCACTCATCGCCTTCTCATGGCGTATCTGCATCTCAGCCCCGCTCATATGACCTGCAACATCGCCCTTACGCGGAGATAGAAGATTAAAGTCCATTGCTGCATTGCACAAATTGCTGAAACCGGCAGACTTGGTACCATACTTGGCAATATACTCGCTTGCAGGAGAAGACTCATCCTTAGAGAACCACATGGTCTCCCTATAGATTCTTGTAGGATTGCCTGATGTATCATAAGCGACGGCGCAGAGGGTCACGGTCTTGTCATATGGCACGACAAACATACTTGAAACATATGGACATCCTGCTCCCTCGAGAGCAGCATAGAATGTATCGTCAACATATCTTTCCTCGTCAGAAAGATCATTCGGATAGATATTGTAATAGAATGCACTGTAGTCTCCTTCCAAAGTCAGCGAAACAGGGAGAATAGCATTTCCGTCTTCAAGCAAAGGACTCAAATGGGTCTGACCCGCTTTGATCAGTTCTCCTAGATCGTAGTAAGCATCATGCTTGAAATTGAAGGTAATGTCGGCATAGACCCTGGCATGGGTCGTAAACGGCTCAGTAAAAGCCAGTTCAGTAAGGAATTCACCTGTATAGTAATCCATTATCACATAACCGATCTTGTATTCAGTCTCCGGATAAAGATCCCACACTGTTTCGGTCTCTTCGCCAAGTGACAATTCCCATGAAGCAAATGCCTCTGCATCGCCATCATAGTAATACTGGATATAGTTCCTGATGAAATTCTTTGCGTCATCTACAGTGTAGTAAGAAGGGTAGACGAACCAGTGATAGAACAGTCCTCTGTCCGAAGGAGTAACCTTCACCCAGGCTTCCTCTACACCCGGTTCGATCTCGAATGTGAAGGTGCAATCCTCCGGAGCACCTGAAGACAATGTACGGAAAGGCACCTTCACCAACTCTGATGTTGTCATCACACGCGCCTTATATCCGAATGCCAAAAATACATAATCAGTTTCCGGATGCATCTTACCATATACCCTCGAACTGTTTCCTGTGACCGTATACTCATCAAGAATATAATCATACGCTTCAGTGACATAAGTAACGATTTCCTCGTCAGTCATACCCTCAATATCTGCCGCCTTCACCTGAATCACAGCATATGGATCGTCATTTGTGGCTGTGGTTACCGCCAATGCCGAAGACTGAGTGACATCCGACACCTCCAATGTAATCCGGTTCTCTGATTTCGGTTTTGCAGCACTCGTGTGTTCAAAGACAGCAACCGGGCCGACGAGTTGGCACTGTTCATTCCACTTTGACGCAAAAATCACATATTTTGTATCCGCCTTCAATTCATAATATCCGTAATCCATCACATCTGACTCTGTGTAGAGTTGGAAATAATTCTCCACGCTTCCAAGCATACCATAGTCCATAAGTTTTTCGATGGATGCATCAATCTCACCCTTCTGGATAGCAGTGCGGATATCATCCCCATAGAGAGCCTTCCACTGGTCAATCTCATCAGCAGTAGCGATTCCATAATAATATGGCACACCTGTGTGTGATGGGACGATGGTATACTCAAGAAGATAGTCCGTTTCTTCTGCAGTAATAGTAAATGTAATATCACCCTCGTGCGGCTCTGAAGTCGTAAAGACTTCAGACACCAGATCTGTCGTACGTTTTCCTTCCGATGTCAGTCCATATGCATACAGGACATATTCGGTAGAAGGAGTCAGACGATCAATGGTCACATCTTCAAGAGAACCGGTCGCCAACATTTCTTCAAGGAACTGCTGGAGAGTCATTTCCTCCTCCTGCCTGTCTGCAAGATATTTGAAATATTCCATATCATATTTCACCACATCTTCTGTTGACAAGAATGTGTCGAACCCTTCCTTGTATGCTATCATCGGTATCCAGGTCAATTCAGGATCCGCTGTCGTTATCGAGAACACGACAGTTGTCGCCGTAACTTCACTGATAGATATCTTCAGGGGATTCTCGAAATAGCCCTGAGTAACATGCAGGACAACATCTGCCGCTCCCGGATAACTTACGGTCACTTCAGCCTGACGAGTCTCTCCTGTTTCATTTGTTGCCGCCTCAAAAGTTATCTTTCGTACCATTGACACATCAACATCAAGCCAGTCCGCATCACAGACAGCAGTCAGCTTTTCTCCCTCTACGCCATTTGTAATCTGATAAGTCAGAGTCTGTGAACCACCGTCAGGTTCGAGAACCACTTCGTACTCCTTGAACAAAATCTCTGGAGCGGCCACTTTTTTCTCGCACGACACAAAAAGCATCAATGCAGCAAAAGATGCGATTAAGTAATGAAAGATTTTCATAATTAAATTTTTATAGATATTCATAACCGACAGATTCACCTACCCGGCAGACTGCGCAGGTAATAAGTTCACGATCTGCATCGACAGCAATTACCAGAACCTTGCAATGCTCGCCTTTCCAGTCGTCCTCAAGATCAAAAGAGACTATGAAGTCAACAGAATCCCCTTTCTGCATTTCACCGAGATTCTTCCCATATACGCACTCGGTACGGCTCTCGCCATACATCTTTCTAAGGCAGTTCTCATGAGTATTCTGCCAAGATGCATCTGCAGCACTCTGTGCCCCATAGATACCATCCTCAAGAAGCCACGCGGCAATACGGTATTTCCCGTTTTCACCAGCCTTGAGACTGACATTCGCATTGACATCTCCGTCAGTGTATGAAACAGATGCACTGACACCGGCAGAGGCCTCTTCACTATAATATTTATCGACAAATGCCGAAAGCCCATCATAGTCCAAGGTATACTCTGCTGTCAGGTTTGCAGTCAACCATGGATAACTCCTTACTCCAAGAACATTGTTTGACAGCACAGTAGCATCATCAGAATATGCCGGATCCGACACATTGTAAGAGTGAGATGCCACATGGTGATACTTTGTATTATATTCTTCATCTTCAGACAAATACTTTAAAGGTGTCATAAGTTTGGGACAGTTCGGACACTCGGTACCTGTATGCTGAAGCAGAATCATACGTTGGCGGAATGACGTACCGTCAGGATCGGAATCCTTTGGAAGATCCATAACACCGTCAACGGCTTTGACAACCACTGTTTCAGAAATTTCGAAGCCATAGACCGCATATAAAGAATATTCACCTGGGGTTTCAGTTGTGAATAGCGGACTTTTTAGAGGAGAATCGTTTCCTTCACAATAAATTTCCGCTTCTGAAGTAACATCAATAATTTCTCCGGCTTCGTCCATTATCGTCACCTTAATCTCGGCGGCATACTTTCCGTCAGTCTTGATCACCGAATTGCTGACAGAGATTTCTATAGCCCCCTCCTTAATAGTTTCCGATGTCTCACAACTGACAAGTACAGAAGACAGCAGAACAATCAAACAGATAATTTTTTGCATAGTAACAGTTATTTAATTTAATGGTTTTGCATAATGCGTCGGAGCGGCCTTCTTCTTTTCAGGATGGACTATCCTTGCCGGCTGCTTCCTGATGTAACTATAGACAAGGAAACC
>CAZYCJ010000067.1:1799-11428 GCA_964645495.1 uncultured Muribaculaceae bacterium | reverse complement strand
CCCTTCGGGTGCGCGTTTTATGGTACTCAAGGACTGGATGGACTCCTCCCCTTATGTCTGCTTCGATCACTTGGGTTGTCATCCTGAGGAGCGAAGCGACGTGAGGATCTTTAAAGGTATTTTTCAGGAATAGGCATTTCGGGCGGATCTTTCCAGAAGATTGACCAATAGAATGCCGGGAAGTCTCCGTCCTCCCATATCTTGACGAGTTCTTCCGTGGCCTTGTCTTCCCCTTCAGGATCGTAAGGCTTCTTGAGGTCGGTGCCGAACATCCTGGCGATCCCCTGCCAGAATCCTGCGGTGATGCCGCTTTTGTACCCCTTTATGACATTATAGGACGATTTGCCGACCTCTCTGTCTATGAGTTTCATTATCAGGGCGCCCTGGCTGACAGTCAGATTTCTCATCTGGCCCTCGAAGACATCGAAAAGTTCTTTCTGAACACCGTTCACATACTTTTCCTTTTTCGCGCCCTTGAGTCCGTCTGCCGCTATGATGCTGTCTGCCTCCACGACCAGTTTCTTTGCCACGAGTGCGTATGGGTATGCCTTGCTGAAATTGTGGACAAGGCGATAATACTTGCGCCACTCTCTTCCTTTCTGCCTCGGGACGCGTGAGTAGACTTTTGACGGGCGGATTTCGTCCACATATGTCGTGTCATTTCCTTCGACGATGTAATGCATTATCTCCTTACCTGCCGGTTCGATTGCCGAGCGTACGGACTTTTTGTCCTGGGCGTTACAATCGGCTCCCCATTCTGCAAGGAGGGCGAACGCGACGAGCGTGATGAGCATATGTTTTATGGTCCGGGTCATTTTATTCTGTGGTCTGCAGATTTTCTGCGGCATGCAAATTTAGCAAATCCCGAGATACCTGCAAAATCTCTGCCGAGGACACTGAAAATGCTGTCGTGCCAAACTGAATTTACGAGGAATTGCCGTCGGTCGAAAATGCGCGGAAGAAAATTTCAACAACTTTTGTAAGTGTGTGAGAATACGCATTTTAGCGTTCGAAAACTTTGGTCGAAAATGTTGAAATATTTTGCAAATAATGTTTGTAATTCAGAAAAAATTGCTACCTTTGCATCCCATTAATTGAGGACTACTCAGCCCAACCAGTTGATGCTCAATTAGTTAGGGATATTGTGAAATATTTTATTAAAGTAATAGAGCAATGTTACAACCAAAGAAAACAAAATTCAGAAGGCAGCAGAAAGGCCGCATGAAAGGTCTCTCACAGAGGGGAAACCAGCTTGCATTTGGTTCTTTCGGCATCAAGACCTTGGAAAACTGCTGGCTTACAGGCCGTCAGATCGAGGCTGCGCGTCAGGCTGTTTCGCGTTACATGAAGCGTGAGGGAAAGATCTGGATCAGAGTATTCCCCGATAAGCCTTACACTAAGAAGCCTGCCGAAGTGCGAATGGGTAAGGGAAAGGGTAATCCGGAGGGATTCGTATGCCCTGTGACCCCAGGCCGTATCCTTATCGAAGCTGAGGGTGTATCCCTTGAGATTGCAAGAGAGGCACTCCGTCTCGGCGCTCAGAAGCTTCCGGTTACTACGAAGTTCGTAGTGCGTAGAGACTATGTAGAATAATTTAATGGAGATTTAAGAAAATGAAAGCATCAGAAGTACGCGAAATGTCGATCGCAGATCTGCGTGAGCGCATCGAGATCGAGAAGGCAAACCTCGACACAATGAAGGTTAACCACACTATCTCTCCATTAGAGGATACATCTAAGATTGCCAAGGCAAGAAAGGACATCGCACGTATGATGACCATCCTGGCACAGAAAGAGAAACAGAACTAAAAATTGAGAATTCCTATGGAAAGAAATCTTCGTAAGGAAAGAATAGGTGTAGTGGTCAGCAACAAGATGGACAAGTCTATCGTGGTTGCAGTAGCAAGAAAAGAGAAGCATCCTATCTACGGCAAGTTCGTAAAGAAGACCACAAAGTTCGTTGCTCATGATGAGAAGAACGAGTGCAGCATCGGAGATACCGTACGCATCATGGAGACTCGTCCTTTGAGCAAGACAAAGAACTGGAGATTAGTAGAAATCGTAGAAAAAGTTAAGTAAAAATGATACAGCAGGAATCACGTTTACAGGTGGCAGACAACAGCGGTGCAAAGGAGGTTCTTTGTATCCGTGTTCTGGGTGGTACCCGCCGCCGTTATGCTAGAGTGGGCGACAAGATCGTCGTTGCAGTCAAGAGCGCTATCCCTGGCGGTGACGCCAAGAAGGGCTCAGTTTCAAAGGCTGTGGTAGTCCGCACTAAGAAAGAGATTCGTCGTCCGGATGGATCATACATCCGTTTCGATGACAATGCTTGCGTGCTCCTTAACAATGCAGGTGAAGTACGTGGAACACGTATCTTCGGTCCTGTGGCAAGAGAGCTTCGCGAGAACTATATGAAGATCGTTTCACTGGCACCGGAGGTCCTCTAATTCGCAATCATTATGAAGAAGTTACACATCAAAAAAGGCGACACCGTCTATGTAAACGCCGGTAACGACAAAGGTAAGACCGGTAAGGTGCTTGAGGTAATCCCTTCAAAGGATCGCGCTATCGTTGAGGGCATCAACATCGTAAGCAAGCACACAAAGCCAAGCCCTAAGCATCCTCAGGGTGGTATTGTTAAACAGGAGGCAAGCGTACACATTTCTAACCTTCAGGTAGTAGACCCTAAGACAGGCGCTCCTACAAGAATCGGCCGCAAGATGGTTGATGGCAAGAATGTCCGTTATGCTAAGAAATCAGGAGAGGAGATCTAACATATGGCAAAGAAGAATACTACAGCAGAAGTAGCAGCAGTTCCAGCAGGATACGTTCCTACTTTGAAGACCGTATATAAGGACGAGATCGTTCCGAAGCTCATGAAGGAGTTCGGATACTCTACAGTGATGCAGTGCCCTAAGCTCGTGAAGATCACTATCAACGAGGGTGTGGGTGATGCAACAGGCGACAAGAAGCTCGTAGAGACTGCGCAGCAGGAACTTTCGGTCATCGCAGGACAGAAGGCTGTCATCACACATTCAAGAAAGGACATCTCAAACTTCAAGCTCCGTAAGGGCATGCCTATCGGAACTAAGGTCACACTCCGTGACGTAAGGATGTACGAGTTCCTCGAGAGACTTATCCGTGTTTCTCTTCCACGAATCAGAGACTTCAACGGTATCTCTGAGAAGATGGACGGCAAGGGTAACTACACTCTCGGTATCAAGGAGCAGATCATCTTCCCTGAGATCGACATCGAGAAGATCAGCAAGATCCTCGGACTTGAGATCACATTCGTGACAACAGCAAAGACCGACGCAGAGGCTCACGCGCTTCTCAAGGCATTCGGTCTGCCTTTCAAGAAGAATAACAACTAATTAAAAGAGAACAAGATGGCAAAAGAATCAATGAAAGCCCGCGAGGTAAAACGCGCGAAATTGGTTGCTAAGTACGCCGCTAAGAGACAGGCTCTCAAGGAAGCAGGTGATTGGGCTGCTCTCGATAAGCTCCCTAAGAACTCTGCTGCATGCCGTATGCACAACCGCTGTTCTCTCACTGGACGTCCAAAGGGCTATATGCGTATGTTCGGCATCAGCCGTATCCAGTTCCGTGAGATGGCAAGCAACGGTCTCATCCCAGGCGTCAAGAAGGCAAGCTGGTAACATATGACCGTGTCATTCTGAACGAAAGTGAAGAATCTCACACATTATTATAATTATTAACAATTTGGATATCGGACGCTTCCGGGCGTCGGTTTTCAACAAAAAACAAAACAAAAAAATGACTGATCCAATTGCAGACTTCCTCACCAGGGTACGCAACGCTTACCTTGCAGGAAAGAAGGTAGTAGAGATCCCTTCGTCAAAGATGAAGGTGGCTCTCACAAAGATCCTTTGCGAGAAGGGTTACATCCTCAGTTACAAGGTAGTTGAGGGAACCCCATGCAACACAATCAAAATCGCTCTCAAGTATCATCCTCAGACCAAGACTGCGGCTATCAAGAAGATCATCCGCGTGTCTAAGCCAGGTCTCCGCAGGTATACTGACGTCGAGAACATGCCACGCGTCCTCAACGGACTCGGTATCGCTATCCTCTCGACATCAAAGGGTGTCATCACAGACAAGGAGGCGCGTGATCTCAATGTAGGTGGTGAGGTTATATGTTATGTATATTAATCTAAAACAGAACAATAATGTCAAGAATTGGTAAATTGCCTGTAAACCTTCCTGCCGGAGTCACTGTCGAGGTGCTTCCTGGCAATGTTGTCAAGGTTAAAGGACCTCTCGGTGAACTCAGCCAGAAGGTTGATGTGGACATCACTGTCACTGTAGAGGGATCAGAGGTTAAGTTGACTCGTCCTACCGATCAGCCACGTCACCGTTCACTTCACGGACTCTATCGTGCGCTCATCAACAATATGGTTGTAGGAGTTTCAACCGGTTATACAATCCGTCAGGAACTTGTCGGTGTCGGTTATCGTGTAGACGTTCAGGGCCAGTTGCTCATCATGTCTCTCGGTTTCTCACACGAGGTTCAGATCATGCTCCCTGCAGAGGTCAAGGCCGAGGCTGAGCCTGTAAAGAAGGGTCAGAACCCGGTGCTTTGCCTCAAGAGTTCAGACAAGCAGCTTATCGGACAGGTGGCAGCTAAGATCCGCTCACTCCGTAAGCCGGAGCCATACAAGGGTAAGGGTATCAAGTTTGTCGGCGAGCAGCTTCGTCGTAAGGCTGGTAAGTCAGCAGGTGCTAAATAATAGGAGGACTAGATTATGGCATTGAATAAGATTGAAAGAAGAAAAAGAATTCACTACCGTATCCGCAAAGTCGTTAATGGTACTGCTGAGAGACCAAGAATGGTTGTTTTCAGAAGCAACAAACAGATTTACGTACAGGTTGTTGATGATTTGAAGGGCATGACTCTTTGCGCTGCCGCTTCAAATGACAAGGCACTTGCAGCAGAGTGCAAGGGCAAGACAGGAATCGAGGCTGCGGCAATCGTAGGAAAGGCGATCGCAGAGCGTGCTCTCGCTGCAGGAATCACTACTATCTCATTTGACCGTGGTGGTTACCTCTATCATGGAAGAGTTAAAAGTTTGGCAGACGCTGCCCGTGAAGGTGGCTTAATTTTCTAAGAGACTATGGCAAATACAAATGTTAAAAGAGTAAAGACATCTGACCTTGAACTTAAGGACAGACTTGTAGCCATCCAGAGAGTGACAAAGGTTACTAAGGGTGGTCGTCATTTCAGCTTTGCAGCAATTGTTGTAGTTGGTGACGAGAACGGCGTTGTAGGCTATGGTCTTGGAAAAGCAAATGAGGTTACAACTGCTATTTCAAAGGGTATCGAGGATGCAAAGAAGAATCTCGTGAAGGTTCCTATCCTCAATCAGACTATCCCGCACGAGCAGGAAGCTAAGTTCGGTGGAGCACGCGTGTTCATGAAGCCGGCTGCGCCTGGTACCGGAGTAAAGGCCGGTGGTGCGATGCGTGCTGTCTTCGAGTCAGTGGGCGTTCACAACGTGCTTGCAAAGTCAAAGGGCTCATCAAACCCTCACAACCTTGTGAAGGCTACTGTTGCAGCGCTTGTTGAGATGAGAGATGCCTACACTGTGGCTGGTCTCCGTGGTATTCCTATGAACAGAGTATTTAAAGGTTAAGGAGGACAGAAGAAATGGCAAAACTTAAGATAACTCAGATCAAGAGCAAGAGCGGTGCTACCAAGAGACAGATCGCTAATCTCGAGTCTCTCGGTATCCGCAGGATGCATCAGACAGTAGAGGTGGAACTCACTCCGATCACCAAGGGTATGGTAGAGAAGGTTCGTCACCTTGTAATTGTTGAGGAAATTTAAATCAGGAGGAAATAAAGATGAAATTACATAATCTTACACCTGCTGCTGGTTCAAAGGGCAGAGAGAAGAGAATCGGACGTGGAGAGGGCTCAGGTCACGGTGGAACATCTACACGTGGTCACAAGGGTGCTCAGGCTCGTTCAGGCTATTCTCGCAAGATTGGCTTCGAGGGAGGTCAGATGCCAATCCAGAGAAGACTTCCTAAGTTCGGTTTCACTAATCCTACAAGAGTGGAGTACAAGGGTATCAATGTTGCTGTTCTCCAGACTCTCGCAGAGACTAACAATCTCTCAGTAATCACTGTTGAGACTCTTCGCGAGGCAGGATTCATCAATAAGAACCAGCTTGTGAAGATCCTCGGAAACGGTGAACTTACAGCGAAATTGGAAGTATCTGCAAACGCTTTCTCTAAGTCTGCGGTCGCTAAGATCGAGGCTGTAGGTGGTACTGCAACAACAATCTGACAGAGATGAAGAAACTTATCCAGACAATCAAGAACATCTTTAAGATTGAAGAGTTACGTACGAGAATCCTTTATACTCTCGGACTGCTCGTGATCTATCGCCTCGGAAGTTTTATCGTACTTCCGGGCATAGATTCGGCACAGCTCGCCAATCTGCAGAGCAGTTCTTCTGAGGGCCTTGTAGGTCTCCTGAACATGTTCTCAGGCGGTGCGTTCGGTAACGCTTCCATCTTTGCGCTGGGTGTGATGCCATACATCTCGGCATCCATCGTCATCCAGCTTCTTGGTGTTTTCGTCCCATACTTCCGCAAAATGCAGATGGAGGGCGAAAGCGGACGCCGCAAGATGAATCAGTATACGAGGTATCTCACCATCGCGATCATCTGCATCCAGGGTCCTGCCTATATGGCAAATCTTCACAGCCAGATTCCGGCATCAGCATTCATCGCTGTAAATCAGCTTGGCTGGAGCAACTTCTGGTTCAATCTCGTTTCGACATTCATCCTTCTCGGAGGTACAATGTTCGTAATGTGGCTCGGAGAGCGCATCACAGACCGTGGTATCGGTAACGGTATCTCACTCATCATCATGGTCGGTATCATCGCGCGCCTCCCTTATGCTCTCACTGCTGAGATCGGAGAGAAACTCACTGCTAACGCAGGTGGCGGACTCCTCCTTCTCATCGTCGAGCTGGTAGTTCTCTTCTTCGTGTTCGTGGCTGCAATCGCCCTTGTACAGGCTGTCCGCAAGGTTCCTGTACAGTACGCAAAGAGGGTTATCGGAAACAAGCAGTACGGCGGTGTACGTCAGTACATCCCTATGAAGATCAATGCTGCCGGCGTGATGCCTATCATCTTCGCTCAGGCGCTCATGCTCTTCCCGATGATCTTCTCGCAGTTCGATGCAACAAGAGGTTTCGCTGCCGTAATGAGCAACTATACCGGTTTCTGGTATAACTTTACATTTGCAATCCTCGTAGTACTCTTCACATATTTCTATACTGCAGTCACTGTAAACCCTACAATGATGGCAGACGATATGAGAAAGAACGGTGGTTTCATCCCAGGAGTGAAGCCAGGCAAGAAGACTGCAGAGTACCTTGACTCAATCATGTCAAGAGTGACTCTCCCAGGTTCTATCTTCCTTGCACTCATAGCAATCCTCCCTGCATTCGCAATGATGCTCGGAGTGAACAACCAGTTCGCAAGCTTCTACGGAGGTACATCCCTCCTTATCCTTGTGGGTGTTGTTCTCGATACTCTCCAGCAGATCGAAAGCCACTTGCTCATGCGTCACTATGACGGACTGATGAAGACCGGTCGCCTGAAAGGACGTTCCGGCATGTAATCTCAATAAAGTTCTTTGAAGATGGTCAGGCCAAAAACTGAAGAAGAAATAGCGCTGATGCGCGAGAACGGAATCCTCGTCTCGAAGACATTGGCTGAGGTCGGTAAGATTGTTGCCCCTGGTGTGACAACTCTCGAGTTGAATAGGGTAGCAGAGACCTTTATCCGTGACCACGGGGCTATACCAAGCTTCCTCGGTTATGATGGCTTTCCTGCAGCGCTCTGCATCTCTGTGAACGATGTCGTGGTACACGGTTTTCCGTCGGACTACGTCCTCAAGGAGGGAGACATCGTTTCTGTGGACTGCGGTACGTTCTATAAAGGATACAACGGTGATTCAGCCTACACCTTCCCTGTAGGGGAGGTGGACGCTGAGACCCGCAGGCTCCTGGACGTCACCAAGGAATCACTCCACAGAGGTATCGCAGCGGCGGTTGCCGGAAACAGGACCGGCGATATAGGACACGCGGTGCAAACGTACGCAGAGTCATTCGGGTTCTCTGTTGTCCGCGAACTTGAAGGACATGGAATCGGAAAGAAGATGCACGAATCCCCAGGCGTTCCGAACTACGGACGCAGAGGACAGGGTGCGAGACTGACCGATGGAATGACGATCTGTATCGAACCGATGATCAACGCAGGTGGCAAGAGTGTGTATCTAGCAAAAAATGGTTGGGCAGTGCACACGGCGGATCACAGCAGGTCAGCGCACTTCGAACTTACGGTTGTTGTCAGAAAGGGCCGGGCCGAGCAATTGTCCACCTTCGACTTTATAGAGAATAATGTTAAATTTTAAAGTGATTATTGATGCCAAAACAATCAGCAATCGAGCAGGAAGGCGTAATCGTAGAAACCCTTCCAAACGCAATGTTCAAGGTTGAACTTGAGAACGGACATGTCATCATTGCCCACATCTCAGGCAAGATGAGGATGAATTACATCAAGATCCTGCCAGGAGACAGAGTTAAGGTGGAGATGTCACCTTATGATTTAACAAAAGGAAGAATTTCTTTCAGATACAAATAAAAAGATAAGGAAATGAAAGTAAAAGCATCCATCAAGAAGCGCAGCGAGGACTGCAAGATCGTAAAGCGTAAAGGCCGTCTCTACGTGATCTGCAAGAAGAACCCTAAATTCAAAATGCGCCAGGGATAATTTTTAATTTAAGTTGTATAACAATTAAGTCAAGATAATTATGGCAAGAATAGCCGGTGTTGATTTACCTAACAACAAAAGAGGAGAGATAGGTCTTACCTACATCTTCGGTATCGGCCGCAGCACATCGAGGAAGATCCTTTCTCAGCTCGGCATTGATTTCGATACAAAGGTTGGAGAGTGGAACGACGAGCAGATCGCAGGAATCCGTAGCGTGATCGCTACAGAGTACAAGATCGAAGGTGAACTCCGTTCTTCTATCCAGATGAACATCAAACGTCTTATGGATATCGGTTGCTACAGAGGAATCCGTCATCGTATCGGCCTCCCTGTACGCGGACAGAGCACTAAGAACAACGCCCGTACAAGAAAGGGTAAGAAGAAAACTGTTGCAAACAAGAAGAAGGCAACTAAATAATTGAGATGAATTATGGCAAAGAAAACAACATCAACTAAGAAGAGAGTTGTAAAGGTTGAAGCTTATGGCGAGGCCCATATTTCATCAACCTTCAACAACGTGATCGTTACCCTTACCAACAACATTGGTCAGGTCATCAGTTGGTCATCAGCAGGTAAGAGCGGTTTCAGAGGTTCAAAGAAGAACACCCCATACGCTGCCCAGGTTGCTGCTGAGGACGCCGCAAAGACTGCATACGACCTTGGACTTCGCAAGGTAAAGGCATATGTAAAGGGCCCTGGTGCAGGACGTGAGTCAGCAATCAGAACCATCCATGGTGCAGGTATCGAGGTTACAGAGATCGTAGACGTTACTCCAATGCCACACAATGGCTGCCGTCCTAAGGGTCGTCGTAAAGTTT
>CAZYCJ010000067.1:0-1699 GCA_964645495.1 uncultured Muribaculaceae bacterium | reverse complement strand
GACGTTACTCCAATGCCACACAATGGCTGCCGTCCTAAGGGTCGTCGTAAAGTTTAATTTTTGTACCTAACATTTTAATAAGGAGAAATTACTATGGCAAGATATACTGGACCAAGTACAAAGATCGCACGTAAGTTCGGCGAGCCTATCTTCGGAGCGGACAGGAATTTCGAGAAGAGAAATTACCCTCCGGGACAGCACGGTCTCGCAAGCAAGCGTAAGAAGAAGTCTGAGTATGGTACTCAGCTTAAGGAGAAGCAGAAGGTTAAGTACACCTATGGTCTTCTCGAGAAGCAGTTCCGTAACCTTTATGAGAAGGCTTCACGCATGAAAGGACAGAAGGGTGAGAACCTCATCATCCTCCTCGAGTCTCGTCTCGACAACCTCGTATACCGTATGGGTATCGCTCCTACAAGAGCAGCAGCACGTCAGCTCGTGTCACATGCTCACATCACTCTCAACGGAGTGGTATGCAACATCCCTTCGGCTCTTGTGAAGCCAGGTGACGTTGTAGCGGTAAGAGAGCGTTCAAAGAGCCTTGAGGTCATCACTAACAGTGTTGCCTCTGCTGCAAAGTATTCTTGGATCGAGTTTGACGCAAAGTCACTCACAGGAAAGTACCTCAATACTCCTGTCAGAACTGAGATCCCTGAGACTATCAACGAGCAGCTTATCGTCGAACTCTACTCTAAGTAATAATTAACACCTTAATAAAGAATTCATATGGCAATCTTAGCATTTCAGAAACCGGACAAGGTGATAATGCTCGAAGGAACAGACACCGTAGGACGTTTCGAATTCAGACCCCTCGAACCTGGATACGGACAGACTATCGGAAACGCTCTCCGTCGTATATTGTTGTCTTCTCTGGAGGGATTTGCTATCACATCGATCAAGATTTCAGGAGTGGATCAGGAATTCGCTACCATCCCTGGCGTGATCGAGGGTATGCAGGATATCATTCTCAATCTCAAGCAGGTACGTTTCAAGAGAATGGTGGAGACTGTAGACTCGGAGACAGCAAATATCGTGATCAGCGGCAAGCAGGAGTTTACCGCAGAGGATATCTCAAAAGGATTGTCTTCTTTCAAGGTGCTTAACCCTGAACTGCACATCTGCTCTCTTGAGCCGGCTGTAAAGATCGAGATGACCCTCACCGTAGGCAAGGGACGTGGATTCGTTCCTGCTGAGGAGAACAGGGATCCTGAGGCAGTTATCGGAACCATTCCGGTAGATGCCATCTACACTCCGATCAAAAATGTCAACTGGACTGTAGAGAACTGGCGTGTCGAGCAGAAGACCGACTATGAAAAGTTGAATCTGGAGATCGTCACCGACGGTTCGATCACTCCGAATCTGGCTCTTCAGGAGGCTGCAAACATCCTTATCTACCACTTCAAGTTATTCACTGATGACAAGAAGCTTTCTCTTGAAAGTTCGATCGAGTCAGAGTCAAAGGAACTTGACGAGGAGTCACTTCACATGAGGCATCTCCTTCTCACCAAACTTTCAGACATGGGTCTCTCAGTGAGAGCATACAACTGTCTGAAGGCAGCGGACATCGATACATTTGCTGACCTTGTTTCTTACTCAAGGTCTGAACTCATGAAGTTCAGAAACTTCGGAAGAAAGTCGCTCAACGAAATCGACCTCCTCGTGGAGAAGATGAAACTCTCATTCGGAATGGATGTTACCAAGT
>CAZYCJ010000066.1:0-11726 GCA_964645495.1 uncultured Muribaculaceae bacterium | reverse complement strand
CTCAGGATACTTACCGCCTTTTTATAGTCCAGATTGCGCAGGGCCTCAAGTCCTGCCATATAGGCGGTATCAAGTTCCGTGGTGTGTACGGTATCCTTCTGCATGCCTGCCCGATGCAGGTGGAAGTCAAAACTTACAGTCCTCAGTTTAGGATAGACCTTTTCCCTGAGATATCTGTATTCCGGCATTGCAGAAATCCGGGCCTCCACTTCATCCGGAGACGACAGATCCTCGATAAGGTCCAGGATATGCCTTACCGCCTCCTTCCGCATCACCGTATCATTGGCTACAAGACGTCTCATCTGATCCCAGTTTTCAGGGACGGACGAGGTCCTGAGATACGGCTTCCATTCCGCAGGCACATAATCCTTGAGATACTCCCTGATTGATTCCGACCTGGCAGACGCAAGACCGGCATTATGCCTGAAAGAACCTTCCGGAGAACACGAAGCCCTGATCACCAGAGAATCCAGTTCATATTCCTTCCGGCCGACGACATCATCCACACACCTGATGATTCTCTCCAGTTCCGATGCGTTTCCCTCCAACGACGTATCCACCACGGCACTTCCTTGGGCGAAGTCTATGAAAGCCTTTGTATTGTCATAAACTGTCCTTTCCAATATCAGCATCCTGTACTTGGGCGTCATATCCGCCATCATCGACAAGGAACTTATATAGAACGTGAGTTCTTCCGGAAACGGCAGTTTATGGACAAGTTCGCCATCTTCAAACATTTCTCCTGCCAATGTCACCATGACTTTCCTAAGAGAAGGACGACTTCGGAACGTATGAGTATATCTGTATACGAAGTCTCCACCATCTACGGTCAGCACAGTATCCAGACGGACACCATCTTGCGGAATAGGATCTTTCACATACTTACGATACATCTCCCCCATTCTGGACTTCCTCCTCTCATTCATCCTCCACTTCAATGTCTTCCTGTAATGTCTCAAGGCATCCATCTGCGTGACTCCGAACAGATTCTCCGCCACAGGGTCGCTGATGAGAGATGAATCATTCTTCATGGCATATGTTTCAGGGAAATGCCGCTCCAAAAACACCTCCAGTTGTCCTAACCACACAAAATCCATCGTGTCAGTGATGATAGAGGAAAGGAAATTACGGTAACGCTGATATCCTCTGAGTTGACCAGCACGATATGCCTTACCTGTAATGAATACGGGGTCCAGTCCGACAGTATCATTCTGAATCCTCATCTTCGGATACATCTTCAACTGCCACTTCGAGTCCGACATCTGCGCAGGTACCAGCACATCGAAGCCTATCGACACGTACCCCGCCCTTTCCGCCACATTTCTGAAACGCGCAACGACTTTCGAAGCAGAAATGACATCAGTCGCCACCATCTCTCCCGTCTCGCTGTCCCTGATGGCATTCATGATTATGGGACCGTCCGCCAATGAGGCCCTTATACTGTCCACATCCGTAACATTCTCCTCTTCCTCAGGATCATCTTCAGGGACACTTATCCGCATTTCCACCACTCCTGAACGTATATCCTGCATCTTCCTATATGATGTACAGGACATAGCGCAAAACAGAAGGACCAACAGAACAGATCTTACATCAGAACACATAGGCAACAGATATCATCACATCATCCGGCAGAAGGAAGAACTTTCTTCCGTCTTCTATAGACAGTCCGCAGACAGGACATGAATAGCGCTTATAATCTGCCATACCTGCCCAGAGGCCTATACCGAACTCGATATTGAAATGAGGACTCAACATATAAGTATATCCGCCGTAAAGACCTGCTCCGTACCTGTCTCCTTCCTCTGTCCTTCTTGAGACAAGGCCCCCTCTGTTATACTCCTGCCACCGCACCTTGCCTGCAAACCACCATCCTGACAATGCATGCCAGGGCCACACCCTCACGCCTGCCGAACACGAGATCTGCCTGTCCTGAAACTGCCTCTCAGGATCTCCCTTCCTGAAAGTAAAGGGATTGTACCTCACTCCTGCCGTGACACTCAACTTCCTGGACCATGAATACGAAGCGTCCACATTCAGGGTTCCCAATCTTGCGTATCCGAGAATATCTGTGGAGACACTGAACTTTCTGGCATGGGAAGCAGCAGAGCCAAGCAGAAGAATAACCGTCAGAGACATCCTTAAAAATCTCGCCATGACTATCTGTATCTGTTGAATATCAATTCTATTTCCTGAGTCTTTTCCGGAAGAAGATCCACAAGAGCCCTCTGTAATCCATCCACGGAATGCACCTCAGGACGGAGGACAGAGAATATCTCGCTCGTCGATATACCTTTCTCTTCAATATATCTGAATATCTGAGGATAGAACCAGTATGATGTTCCGAAAGTCGGATACGACCCGCCATATCTGTCATGGAACATCCTGGATTCAAGATGATAGGCCCACATTTCTCCGACCTCGCAATATCCTGAATTCGCACCTGCACCGTCACCATACGTCATTCCTCCGGACGATATGTATGAACCTATGATATAAAGGATATACTGATTCCAATATGTTGTACCCACCTTCGCAAAATGCGAGGCATGGGCAAGTTCATGAGATACGGTGGAATATATAGACCTGTAGTCCTTGTCGCCCTCGACTCCCAAGGTAAGGTCCGGCATGAAGAATTTCACCAACGGGGCGAAATGACCAAGAAACGAGGATATCATGTCGCTGTCGAGAACGGCTCCCTGGTGGAGCATCACGGCACTCGAGACCTTCATCTTATGGAAAAGCCATATTCGAAGGTCCTTTGGAGGAAGAGATATGTCCAGATCATCAGCCCCGCATCTTTCATAATAATCATAAGCCGCATTGTTGACTACGCATCTCTTGAAAAGTTTCGTCTCCGAATCCGAGGTCACCGTCATGTTCACCCCTTCCGGGCTGTATTTGCCGAGAGTCGACACAGAGGCAGGAACAAGCACCAGATTGAATCCGATAGAGAATCCTTTCTCATTCTCAAAGACCAGACGATACTTCAGATCGGCCGAGAATTTCTTCGGCATCTCATAGTATCCGTCCTTATCGGTATAGGAGTGGGCAAACTTCACAAAGGAATTGCACGACACCCTGACACCTGCCACACCGAAGGGCTTTGCGTCACCGGCATCCTCATCCACGATCGTTATCCTCCCCGAAGGGTATACATTCGCAGCCCTGGTCTCAGGAACAAGCATCGACTCATTGCCTGTAATCACATAAGCATGTCGTTCCACCGCCTCCCAGTCAATGCCGTCATCTGCACGGGTGTCGGATGAATTTTCCGAAATATGGCATTCATCGATGATTTCATGCTCGATATCAGGGAAATCAAAATCAGGAGAGACAACCGCATACTGCCAGGTAACATTTCCCTCACGCACTTCAGGATCATGATACCAGTCTCCGTCCACGACAATTTCATAATCAAGCGGATAATCAGTCATCTCAAGTCCCAATGACCTCAGCATTTCGTATTCATGCTCATCCTTCGGTAGGAAACGGACATAAAGGTCTGTGGTCTTGACATCGACCCTGCCTGCTTTGGTCGGATAAAGATCCGCCAAGGCTTTGGTAATGTTTTCTGTCTTGTAGGGATTCTCCAGACGATCTCCCAAGACGATCTTTTCATGAGTCAGGTCCCGTCCGTAGCGATAGTCGACTCCATGCTCCGGTCGTGCTCCTTCCTCGCTGCATGACATCACTATGAGTGCCATGAGCATCAGTCTGATTTTACCTCTCATAACATTGATATTTATTACGAAGGCAAAGTTCCAGAGAATTATCCGTGTAACGAAAAAGTATACGGATAATTCAAAAAATCGCCCTTAGAGATATCTCCAAGGGCGATTTTGGGTCAAAAATTTGTTTGATTTTTTGCAAAAATCAAACAAATTTTCTAGAAAAATGACACTGTCTTCTGTTCTACTGCCGACAAAATGCTGTTTGCGACACGGCTTACTCCGAAACGGAACATGTCCTTGTTGAGCCACTCCTTGCCAAGAATAGTAGAAACTATCGAATAGTAGCAGAGGGCATCGGCCGCTGACGAAATGCCACCTGCCGGCTTGAAGCCGATCTTCTTTCCTGTCAACGCATGATACTTTGCAATGCACTCGCACATAACATAGGCAGCCATCGGAGTGGCATTGACATCCACTTTTCCTGTAGAAGTCTTGATGAAGTCCGCTCCCGCCTCCATCGCAAGGAAGGACGCTGCCGCAATACGCTCCGGAGTCCTGAGAAGTCCGGTCTCAAGAATCACCTTGAGATGCACCTGACGGCCCTGTCTCTGCGCCACTGCATCGATGCATGTACGCACCTGACGGATCTCTTCCGCCGCACTCTCAAAATCTCCTGCAAGAAAGGCATTCAGAGCAAGAACGATATCCACCTCATCTGCGCCCTGCTCCACAGCCATTTCGCACTCCTTGAGTTTCACTTCAAGGAAACTCTGAGATGACGGAAAGCATGCAGACACCACAGTAATGTTGAAATCACATTTCCGCGCATTCTTCACTGTCGAAGCGAAGTTCGAATATACGCATACGGATGCAGGAAGAGGCCATTCAGGATAGGAATCTCTGAACGCATTGACTTTCCCCACAAGTTTCTCTACTGATGCAGGAGTATCATCTGTCTTCAATGTGGTAAGGTCCATCATTGAGAAACAGTCCTTGTACACCTGCTCTGAAGCGACCTTGTCCAGATTTGCGGCAATGATATCCAAAGCCCTGCTGATAGCCTCCTGATCAGGAGCATATCCATATTTTGTCAATAAATCCATCATATATCTAGAATTTCATTTTTGAATCCACTATTATAGTCACCGGTCCGTCGTTGACAAGAGACACCTTCATGTCAGCGCCGAAGATTCCCCGTCCCACCGGACGTTCCAGGTTCTGCTCCAGAAGTTCGAGGAAACGCTCATACAAAGGTATGGCCACTTCAGGCTTGGCAGCCTTGATATAGGAAGGCCTGTTTCCCTTTACCGTAGAGGCGTACAATGTGAACTGGCTCACCACCAGCACTTCCCCCTGCACATCCTTGACCGAAAGGTTCATCACCCCGTCCGCATCGTCGAAGATACGCATCGCTGTTATTTTTCTGGCTGTCCACTCAAGGTCCTCCTGCGTATCCTCATCAATGAACGCCGCAAGCAGAAGCAGCCCCTTCCCTATAGAATAAGCGTATCCTTCAGCAGGAACCGCGACGCACGCGTCCGTCACTCTTTGCACTACAACCCTCATTATCCTCTTATCTGTATCTTGAATCCTTCGTCAAGAAGAGGCTGTACAAATGCAGTCATCTCCTCTACCGTATATTTGCCCAATCTCTTGTCCGGGGTCTCACGATCGATCGTATACACCATCACCTCCCTCGGCCTCAATGTCCGGACTATATCCATCCACTTTCCCAACGCTTCAGGCTCTGCAGTATCAAAGTCAGGAGACTTCAGGAACATGGTCTGAAGCACAAACCGCCCTTCGAACCGTTTCAGATTTTCCACAGTCTCATCAAGACTATAATGCCCTGCGGGCTTGTTGATCATCTTCACAAGTTCATCCGACGACGCATCTATCTTGAGTATCGGATTGTCCACCTTCATCAGTGCCTCTGCCACAGCGCCACGGCCGATCATCGTTGCATTTGACAGCACAGACACCTTGGCATCAGGAAAATATCTGTCACGCAATTTCAGAGTAACGTCAATCACCTGAGGGAAATCAGGATGTATCGTCGGTTCCCCATTGCCCGAAAATGTGATCGAATCCACCGGGATACCCTCTGCAGAGGCCTTCGACATCTTCTCTTCAAGAGCAGCCTCGATATCTTCAAGACGAGTGAAGACCTTGTCGCTTATACCGTCCTTATTCCAGCCGCATTCACAATATACGCAGTCGAAATTGCACAACTTCCCCTTCGAAGGCAGAAGATTGACTCCTAGAGAAGATCCGAGACGACGGCTGAATATCGGCCCGAACACTATTTCATCAAAATGCAGCATCACATTATTCTTTCTGAACGACTTTCTGATGTCAGACGGCCGTCTGCATCTACACCTCTTACAAGCACGATGCCCGGCTTCTTGCCCGGAGTGAGACTTCCCATCAGCGATTCCTTTCCAAGGAATCTTGCTCCGTTCAGGCAGGCCCATGTAAATATCTCATTCAAAGGAACCTGCTGGAAATTCTCCTGAAGGCAGAAGATCTCCTTTACCATATCCAGATCGTCGTTACTTGAAAGAGAGTCCGTGCCGACCATGATGTCCAGTCCGTTCTCCCTCATCAGAGGAATCGGAGGCAAGGCGTCATGTATGAATATGTTGGACAAAGGACATACTGCCCAATATACATTCTTCATCACCTTTCTTGCCGCATCGATATCGCTCTGGGAAAGGCATACATTATGGACAAGAAGTATGTTTTCATCATACGGCGCAGGCTTCACTGCCACAAGCCTGTCAATGAAATATTTCAATGAGGATTCTCCTGTGACAGGAGGCGTACTCATACCCGAACGCTTTCTGTTCTCATACATCGCGCCTGAACCATAGAGCAGGAGATCCTCCTCTTCCTGACTTTCCTGAGAATGGTATGAGAGCCATCCTTTCTCCAGTCCTGCAGCGGCGGACGCACTCAGAAGTTGCGGACTCATCGTATAGCACGAATGCGGAGTCGGAGCGGCATCTATTCCAAAGGAATCCGCAACCGCATTGAGTTCCCGCACCTCAGACATCACTCCATCGCACATCTCTGGTTCGCTTCCGAAGACCTCCAGGAATGTCCTGGTATACATCGGATGCTCCTTCTTCACCTCAAACGACGAGTCATCATTGCTGATATCCGCCATGGCAGACACTCCGTCCGTCCACATCTTGTCCATCCACTGACGGACAAGGGCAGTCTTGACTTCCTTTCCTGCCCAGTCACGGAGTTCGTTTATCTGGTCGATGAAACCGGCCATGCCCGTACCCTTGCGGAATTTCTTATGCAGATGCGACAGTTCCACATGGCAATGAGCATTCACAAAGCCCGGCACCAAAGCGCCATCGACAACCTCTTCACCGTTCTCACACCAGCCGACCGAAAGTACCTCCCCTGAGAGTCCGTCATATTCGACATAGCCGTTCCTTATCGGCTCGTCTGCATCCAATGTATATACATAGGATGCCGCTATCCTATTTCTCGACATTCTTGACAATCCTCTTTCTGATTTCTCCATCCATATTCTTCAATGGACCCTTCAATACTGCGTTCTCAATTGCAGACGCCGCCTTCACTTCAGATACGGCCACAGTATCTGCAACAGGCAAGGTGTCGTTTACGGACAAGGTATCCGATTTCACGATCATCCTGATGCGATCGTATATCGTATCCGATCTCTCGATGGAGACAAGCCTATAGATGAGCAGAGCCGAATCCGGTTTGAACGAAACGCTGTCATAATAATGCACATACGGTTCACCGTTAAGATATGGGAAGAATTCCGCAGGATCGAAATCCGCCTTCAGCATATCCGCCATCTTCTTTTTTTCCTTCTCCCTGGCAGCCATCTCCTCAAGCGCCCTCTTCTCTTTCCTCAAATGTTTCAGCCGCTTGTCCAGAATATCCGAAGTACTCCTCAACACCCTCGCAAAACGTTCAGGATCATCCATATAGACATCTACCGTCTTGACATAATCCTCCGTCGTATACCCGTACTTTTCGAGAATCGGCTCATAGACCAATGATGTATCGGCAATGAGTCTCACTCCCTTCGTGGACATGATCCACTGGTCCGTCATCAGCATTTCAGCATAGATCTCGGACAATTCTGCTCTGGGAATGACCTTCACCTCATCCTTCCTGCACGAAACAGAAAGGACAAGGGCGAATGCAAGCATTAACGGAATATGACGCAGAATCCTTCTCATCACTATCTCAATACAGCACCGAATTCATTCTGGAAAGTAGAGAGAAGTTTGCTCATCACCTTCTCCACATCATTGTCAGTAAGGGTCTTGTCCAGATCCTGAAGGACGAAACTGAGCGCATACTGCTTCTTTCCTTCAGCAATCTTGTCACCACGATATACATCGAAGAGTCCCACCTGCTTGAGAAGTTTCTTACCCGCACGGAATGCACTCTTCCTGAGATCCGCATATGTTACGGACTCGTCAAGAAGAAGGGCGAGGTCCCTTCTCACTTCAGGGAATTTAGGAAGTTCCTTGTACTTGATCTTGTTCCTCTTCACAAGTTCAAAGAGAGCAGGCCAGTTGATCTCCGCAGCGAAGACAGGCTGCCTGATGCCGAACTGCTTGAGTCTCGCAGGAGCGACGGTACCCATCACAGCAAGAGGTTGACGAGAGCCCGGCAGGCTATATGAAAGACCCTCAGAGAAGAGGTCTGCCGGAGCGGCGTCTGTCTCAAGTGAATAGATATCGCATCCGAAACGCTTCAGGAGCAGTTCGAGATAGCCTTTCAACTGAAAATAATTACCCTTTCCGAGATCCGTACGCCAAGACTTGTCTGGCTGACCGCTCATGAAGAGGGCATAACATGTGTGCTCCTCGTATGACTCGAGGGTCTTTCCGTCTGTGTCCGGCTTGAACGAATATACCGAACCGTACTCGAATGTCTTGATGTTGGTGATCTGACGGTTGATATTATATGCTATGACCTCGAGACCGTTGAGAAGGAGGGTCTGCCTCATCACATTGAGGTCCGAACTGAGAGGATTCATTATCCTCACGCACTTCTCCTCAGGGAAGGTCTTTAGTTTCGAATAGTAATCAGACTTTGTGAGAGAGTTGTTCATGGTCTCTACGAAACCGTTGGCAGCAAGAAAGTCTGCAATTAACTTTCTTACCTGCTCAGGCTCAGGCTTCTGCGGAGCATTCACTGACATGCGCATCGCCTGCGGAAGTTCGATATTGTTGTATCCGTATACGCGGAGTATTTCCTCTACGACATCGCACTCACGATATACATCAATCATGTATGAAGGCACTGCAACTGTAGAGCCTCCATCATGCTTTTCCACAAACTCATATGCAAGAGCATCGAGGAGTCCCTCGATCACATCGTGTCCGATCCTTTTGCCGATGAATTTCTCGATTCGGTCATAATCGAGCTCCACCTGCTTCTTCTCTATCTTCTCAGGGTAGAACTCCTGCACCTTTCCTACAATCTGACCGCCTGCAAGTTCCTGAATGAGAAGTGCGGCGCGTCTTGCGGCATAATCCACCACGAGAGGGTCCGCGCCACGCTCATACCTGAAA
Organism: uncultured Muribaculaceae bacterium; assembly: GCA_964645495.1. Taxonomy (GTDB): domain Bacteria; phylum Bacteroidota; class Bacteroidia; order Bacteroidales; family UBA932; genus Cryptobacteroides. The sequence continues at coordinate 2,473 of CAZYCJ010000066.1, read as the reverse complement.
GATGCATCTGTCTTGAGGCCATGCCTCTTTGAACTCTTCCTGATGGAAACAGGATTGAAATATGCGCTCTCCAGGAAGACTTCAGTCGTGGACTCAGTCACGCCCGACTCCTCGCCTCCGAACACACCAGCAAGACACATCGGCTTCTCTGCATTAGCGATCATAAGGTCCGCTGCGCTGAGAGTACGCTCCACTCCGTCGAGGGTCACGAACTTCTCACCTTCTTCAGCCCTGCGTACGACGACCTTTCCGCCCTTGATCTTGGATGCATCGAAGGCATGCAAAGGCTGTCCGATCTCATGAAGTACGAAATTGGTGATATCTACCACATTGTTGATAGGTCTCAGACCTATTGCAAGTAGTTTCTTCTGAAGCCACTCCGGAGAAGAAGCCACCTTGACCCCCTTGATCGTAGTACCGGTATAACGCGGAGCACCGTCGGCAGCAGTAACCTCGACAGGTATAGCCTCACTCTCACCCTCTACAAAAGCCGATACATCCGGAATGTTCAGTTTGCATGGGATATTGTTATGCCTGAGATATGCATAGAGGTCACGTGCGACACCTATATGCGATGCGGCATCCACACGGTTTGCCGTAAGCCCGATCTCGATGAGTGCGTCAGTTGCAAGGCCGAGATAATCCTTTGCCGGAGTTCCGACCACTGCATCCGGATCAAGAACCATGATGCCGTCATGTGACTCTCCTATGCCAAGTTCGTCCTCAGCGCATATCATACCGAATGACTCCACGCCACGGATCTTGGACTTCTTGATCTTGAAATCCTCACCGAGCACCGTCCCTACAGTCGCAAGAAGCACCTTCTGGCCGGCAGCAACATTAGGAGCGCCACAAACCACCTGAAGGAGATCAGTATCGCCTGTATTCAGTTTTGTAATATGCAGATGGTCAGAGTCAGGATGATCCACGCACGCCACCACTTCTGCCACGATGACACCTGCGAGTCCTCCCGGGATCTCCTCGATCTGCTCCAGCGCATCGACCTCAAGTCCGATTGAAGTCAGCGCCTCTGCAACGGCCTCAGGAGTGAGGTCGCACTCAAGATAATCCTTGAGCCAATTGTACGAAATCTTCATATATTATTAATTTTCTAAATCTTCCTTCGAGAAAAGCGAGCCTACGAACTCGCGCTTGTTGAACACCTTAAGGTCATCTATACCCTCACCGATACCGACGAACTTGATAGGCACCTTGAACTGATCCACTATACCGACCACCACGCCGCCCTTCGCAGTTCCGTCCAGTTTGGTCACGGCAAGAGCAGTGATGTCAGTCGCACGGGAAAACTCCTTGGCCTGCTGGAAGGCATTCTGTCCTGTGGAACCGTCCAGCACAAGAAGCACCTCGTGTGGAGCATCAGGAACCACCTTCCTCATCACATTGCGTATCTTGGTGAGTTCGTTCATAAGGTCAATCCTGTTATGAAGACGGCCTGCTGTATCTATGAGGACCACATCTGCATCCTTTGCCACGGCCGACTTCACGGTATCGAAAGCGACAGAGGCTGGATCAGAGCCCATGTCCTGCTTCACGATATCCACTCCGGCCCTCTCAGACCAGATCGTGAGCTGGTCCACAGCAGCAGCACGGAAGGTATCCGCAGCACCGAGAACTACCTTCTTGCCCTGAGCCTTGAGGCTGCTTGCAAGTTTTCCTATGGTAGTGGTCTTTCCGACACCATTCACACCGACAACCATGATCACATAAGGCTTCTTAGTAAAGTCAAACGACCTGACTTCATCATCTGAAGTCTCGCCCTCACGGACATTGAGCAATTCTGCGATCTCGTCACGAAGCATATCAACCAGTTCGTTGAGAGACACATACCTGTCTCTGCGCACACGATCCTCAAGGTTCTCGATTATCCTCATGGTGGTGTCTACACCCATGTCGGTTGCAAGAAGAGCCTCCTCAATTGCATCCAGAAGGTCGTCATCCACTTCAGTCTTTCCAACGACAGCCCTTGACAGCCTTTCGAAGAAAGATCTGTTTGTCTTCTTTACTCCTTTGTCAAAAATACCCATAAAACAGATGTTTAACCTGCAAATTTAATCATTTAAAGGATATAAAAAAAGCGACAAGGCTGAAAATGAATCCTGCCTTGCCACTTTTAAAAGTTTCTTAAAGAAAATTATTTCTTTGCGAAGAAGTCCTTTGCCTTGTCCTCCTCTACGAGTTCCTCTGTGAATACATAGGCACCTGTCTTAGGAGACTTGTCCATACGGATACACTTTACCATCTTCTTGAGTGTACCTGCCTTGAAGGTTGCGACTGCTTTCTTTGCCATATATCAATTCCTCCAAAAATTATTTGATCTCGCGATGAAGTGTTACCTTCTTAAGGAACGGATTGTACTTCTTACGCTCCAGACGCTGAGTTGTGTTCTTCTTATTCTTAGTAGTGATGTATCTTGAGATACCTGGTACACCGCTCTCTCTCTGCTCAGTGCACT